>JALSSK010000254.1 GCA_026984335.1 Rhodothermales bacterium | reverse complement strand
CGGCGATGCGGGTGTCGAGCGCCCCGGCCAGCGGCCCCTTGCCCGCCACCAGGAGCAACACCTCGGGGGCGACGCGCCGCACCGCCGCCATGGCGTCGATCAGATTCTCGAGGCCCATCCGGTGGGCCAGCCGGCGCACGGCGAGCACTATGAACCGATCCGACGGCCACCCGAGGCGCTCACGGGCCGCCGCCCGGGACTCCTCGATGCCGAAACGCGACACGTCTGCGCCACCGGGGACGACCCGGATGCGCCCCGCCGGCGCCCCGTACCGTTCCCGGAGCACCGATGCGAAGGCCTCGGAGAGCACGATGAAAAGCGCCGCCTTCCCGTACACCGCATGCTCGACGGCGAGCTTGAAACGAACGTGCCACCCGGCGTCTTGCTCCACCGCCGACTCGAGTGCCCACGGCCCGTGGAAGTGCACCACGAGCGGACGCGTGGTCACCGGACCGAGCGCGGGAAACGTATACAGCGCGAAATGTGAAGCCACCAGGTCCACGTCGCCGCCCGAGAGTGCGCGCCGGGCGGCCTGCCGCGCCCGAAGCCACCGCACCGGCAGCGGCGTGGCGATGGGCGAGAAGAAAGCGACGTCGTGCCGCTCAGCCGAGCCGTCCCCAGGCGTTCCGGCGACGAGCCCCCGCACCGAGACGCCCGCACCGGGCAGTTCTTTCATCAGATGATAATAGACCCGGTTGAGCCCGCCCGCCTGTTCGGGAAACCAGCCCATGCCGAATTGCAACGTCCGTATCGTCTCGCTCATGCTCCCCTCCGGCGGCGTCGGTGATTCACGGCTTCGGGACGGTTTGCGCGGCGGCGATGGCCGCATACTCCTCGTGAAGCGCCTTCGCCCGCTCGTGCAGATCGCGGCAGCGCGGCGTCTCGAAGTCTTTCTCCTTGCGTTGCTTCTCCTCCTGCCGACGACGCCAGCCTTCGGTCTCGAACTTCTCGGGACGGCGAATTTTCCGGAGGTTCTCTTCGGTGGGCTCGAACAGGTCGAAGTTCGTTCCGAAGCGTTCGTTCACTTCCGCCACGACGGCGTCGAACCCTCTCGTGGTGCGCTCGAAGGTGCTGATCACGATGCCGTCGAGGTGGGGCTTGAGGCGTTCGTAAAAGCGGATGTAGTTGCGAAGCCCCTGCTTGACCGAGACGTGGGGCCACCGGCTCGTGAGCGAGAGCGTCGCCCCGCGCGGGTCGCGGATGGTGACGATGACGGGCAGTCCCCGCCGCACGCCCTGAATGATCTGCACGGGCGAGTGCATGTGATGCGCCAGCTCCACGGGTCGCGTCTGGCTGTTCCGAAAGGCGGCGGTGGCAAAGCTGTTGGCCGAGCCGGGATAGCCGTCGATGACGATCTCGGTGTGCGGCCCCACCACGCGCTCGCGCGCCTCGGCGATGCCGCGCGAGGTGATGTTCAGCTGATCCCACCAGATGTACGGCTGATACACGGGCCAGAGCAGCGGTTCGCGCGCCAGCATCGAACGCACGTCGAAGCTCCACCGGCGCGGAGCGCGCATCAGCGGGCCGCCTTTGATCGTATTGAGCACGTCGTACAGCTTCGCCATCACAAAAAGGGGTTCATGCCTGGGGTTCGAAAACGGCTTCTTCAGCCTCGGCCATGCGCTCTTCTTCTGCGGCATAATACCACGCGCCCGCCGCCGCAAGGCCGAGGAAGCTCCACAGGATCATCCCGCCGAGACCGATCTGCGTTTTCCCGAAAACCAGGAGCGAGATCATCGCCAGGACAATGCTGAGAAAGGTCACCGCGAGCGGATCCTGCCGCAGCCGCTTCTCTCGGATGAGCGGGAGCGTCAGCCGCGCCAGCCCCCAGTAGTAGAGGAACGCGCCGAGCCATCCGAGTTGAAGCGCGATGTCGAGCAGACCGCTGTCGAGCACGGGAACCTTGTCGTTGACCTTGCGGCTCGCGCTTCCGGAGACGCCCATCCCGTACCCGATGGGATCATTCAGGATGCGGATCGTCACGCCCTTGTAGGCGGCCAGGCGCGCGTTGAGGCTGTTGTCCTGTTCAATGCTCGAAAAAGTCTCAAACCGCGCGCCGACCTTGTCGAGGATGACGCCCGTCGAGAGCAACGGCAAGGCGATGAGGCCGCTGACGAGCATCACCGTGATCAGGCGGGAGCGTCCCTTGCCGCTCGTCCGCATCGTCAGAAACAGCAGCCCGACGAGCCACCCCCCCCACGCCGAACGCACGAGCGAGAGCAAAAAACCGCCATAGCCGGCCACGGCCGAGAGGAAGTTGAGCAGCCGCCGACCCGCGAAAATCAGAAGCATCCCCGGAATCATGGCATAGGCGAAGGGCGCCGGCGCATTCACCGTGCTGAAGACCCGCACTTCGAGCGGTTTTGCCTTCCCCACGGAATCCATCTCCGAGCTGACCATCCAGAAAGCATCCCATGAGGGGAGGAAGAAAAACTGAAGGAGCGCATAGGCGCCCATCACCAGCGCACCCCAGAGAAACACCCTGGTGAACGTCTGGCGGTACTGGGGAAAAGATTGCCGGTTCACGTACACGTGAAAGCCGAAGAGCACCGGCACGATCCACTGGAGGAGGTTGAACGTGGCGGCAAAGGGGCTCACGCGCACGACCCCGACGAGATACCCGAGCAAGATGCCCGTGAGCACGAGCAGGAAAGAGAAGGTCGATTGCTCCCGCAACCGTCCCACATGTCTGGCCAGCGTGAAGACGGTAATGCCGCCGACGAGATAGGGCGCGAGCAGAATGGGG
>JALSSK010000253.1 GCA_026984335.1 Rhodothermales bacterium | reverse complement strand
AGCTCGGTGGCGAAGCCGAGGACGGCATTGATGAGCATCACCACCACGATGGCCAGGCCTTCGATCGTCTCTCCAAAGAGAAAGGAGACGGCCGCAGCCGCCAGGAGGAGCCCAACGATGAGGCTCTTGAACTGATCGACGAAGATCCGCCACGCCGCCCGCTTTTTTCGCCGGAGGAGCCGGTTGGGGCCGTAGCGTTGCCGCCGCCGCCGCACCTCGGCCGCATCGAGACCTCGCGTCACGTCCACGCCCAGACGCTCGGCGACGACCGTCCACGGCAGGCTCCACACGGGGGCCGCCCCGTCGCCGACGGGCGCCGGCGAGGCCCCCACCGAAGCGCCGGGCTCAGCCCGGCTCGGTCGCTTCGGCAACGTCTTCGGCATCTTCGGCCTTCTCCACGTTCTTCTGCCGCGTGGCCAGCACCGGGCACGGCGACGACCGGGCGACGCGGTCGCTCACGCTCCCGATGAAGAACCGCTCGGCCCCGGACAATCCCCTCGTTCCGAGAACGATGAGATCCGAGGAGAGCTCTTCCGCGAAGTCGAGAATCGTACCGGCGGCATGACCGTCGGCGATGTGGAATTTATATGAGACGGACATGCCCCCGATCTCGCTGATGAGTTCCTTCATGCGCGTCTCCACCTTCGCATGCAGATTCGGAACGATGTCATAGATCGTACTGACGCCGGTGAGCGAGGTCGGGAAGGCGAAGGGCTCGACGACGTGGAGGATGTCGAGATGGGCATGATAGGTTTGCCCGAGTTCACGCGCCCATCGAAGCACCTCCGTCGAATGGTCCGAGAGATCGATCGGCACGAGGATGTTCGCGACCTGCCCGGGTTTCACGCCGTCTTTCTCGGGCACGGTGAGCACGGAGCACGGCGCATTCCGAAGCACTTCAGCGGTCACACTCCCGAGAAGCAGGCGTTTGAAGCCGCCCCTGCCGTGCGAGCCCATGATGATCAGGTCGATCTTTTCCCGCTCTGCATAGTGCGTGATCGCAGGCGAGATGCGGGCGCTTCGCTGCTTGACGAGCTCGACCCGGAGCCCTTCCGTGTCGAAGGGCTCCATGCTTTTCTGGAGCATCTCATACACACTCACGTCGGCGGTCTTGTGGAGCGCCCGTGCCTCGGGAGCGAACTGAAGGGGGCTGTAATGATCCCCTTCGAGCGGATCCATGACGTGAAAAAGGTGGAGCGTGGCCCCGGCGCGTTTGGCCAGGTCGACCCCGAGGGCAAGCGCCTGCTCCGCCCCTTCGGAGAAATCGGTTGGGACCAGTATGTGTTTGATGATTTGCATCGCGGTGTACCTCCTCAGGTATGCAATTTCGATGGTTCTCTTGCCTGGCGTCCCTCCTCCGCCGAAACCGGACGATAGAGCAGCGATTTGCCGAAACTCCGCACGGTGAAGACGGGGCACGGCGCGCTTCGAACGACCTTCTCGGTCACACTTCCGGCAAGGAAATGCCGAAGGCCGGTCTGCCCGTGCGTCGCCATCACGATCATGTCGGAGGGCCGACGCTCGGCGAAGGCGAGGATCTCATAGGCGGGATACCCCGTCACTGCGTGAAAGGAGACGGCGCCGTTGGGTCCGGGCGCCAGCTCATAGGCCGCCTCCATCTCACGCCTTGCCTCCGCCTCCAGATCCCGCTCGTGCGTTTCGAGGGACATCGTTGACAGACTGTAAAAATCGGGATACGCGGTCCAGTGGATCACGTGCAGCAGGTCGAGGTGGGCCTCGTAGAGCGCGGCGAGTTCCTTCGCATACCGCAAGGCCTCACGCGAGTGGAAGGAGAAATCGTACGGGGCGAGAATGTGCCGCACCCCTTCGACGACCGGGGCGTCCTCCTCTTTCGGAGCGTGCGCCGTGAGCACCGGACACCGGGCTTCCCGCACGACCGCCTCGGCGACGCTCCCGAGCAACGCACGTCTGACCCCGCGCCGACCGTGCGTCCCCATCACGATGAGGTCCACGTCTTCCCGCTCCGCATACTCCAGGATGACTTCCTTCGCCGAGACGCCCCGCGAATGCACCCGTTTGATCGCGACGCCCCCGTGCGGGCGCTCCTCGATGAACGCCCGCATCTCGCGGTCGGCTTCGGCCCGGAGCGCTTCAAAGAACGCCGTCTCGTCGATGGAGCTCTCGAACGCGCCCCGGATCGGATCCTCACCGAAGGTCGGCGCGACGTGAAGCACGTGCAGTTCGGAGCCATGCTTCCGCGCGAGGTAGACGGCATGCTCGAACGCGGCGCGCGCACACGCCGAGAAGTCGGTCGGATGAAGGATTCGTTGGATCCGCAACATGACGCTGCCCTCTTTCCTGAAGGATGGAGAAACGCTTCCGCCGACGCGCCCGGCAATCCCCGACCGCCCCGGCCGAAGCGCGACCCTGCCGACCTCGCCGATTTGATACTACCGGGTTACCCCTTGCGTTTCAGGTCCCGGAGGCGGAAGCGGATCGGGATCGCCATCCGCACACGCACGGGCACGCCGCGTTGTTTGCCCGGCTTGAAGCGCAGTTTCATCACGGCTTCGACGGCGGCCTTATCGAGCACGTCTCCGGCGGAACGGGCCACGACGGGGTTGGCGGGTCGTCCGTCAGGCTCGACGACGATCTGCACCACCACGAGCCCCTCCATCCCGGCCTTTCGCGCGATGTCGGGATATTCGAGGAATTTGTAGATCTGGGCCGTCCCCCCGATGATCTCCGGCATCTCCTCGACCACCACGAAAATCTCCGCTTCCGCTTCCTCGGCCGGCTCTTCCTCCTTCGGC
>JALSSK010000252.1 GCA_026984335.1 Rhodothermales bacterium | reverse complement strand
GATCGACCTTTCGGGCGTGATCGGCAAGCTCGAACGCATTGCCGAAGGGACCTTTTCCGCCGAAGCGCCCGCCGCGCCCTCCCGGGCCGAAGCGCCCGAAGAGACGCCGAAGCCGGGGGGCGAGCCTGCCGAAGAGAACCCGCCCGCGGCCCCGAAAAAGACCGAACGGAAAGCCTCCGGACGCTCCGAGCGCAACACTGAAACCATCCGGGTGGAAGTCCGACGCCTCGACAGTCTGATGGACCTCGTCGGTGAACTCGTCCTCGGACGCAACCGTCTCCTCCAGCTTGTATCGGACCTCGACGGCGAGCACGATGCCCATGACCTGATCCACGAACTCGTCGACACGAGCACCCAGGTCGATTTCATAACGACCGAGCTTCAAGCGGCCGTCATGCACACACGCATGGTTCAGATCGGCCGCGTGTTCAACAAGTTTCCCCGGGTGGTCCGCGACCTTGCCAAGGAGTTCAACAAGCAGATCGACCTCGTGATCGAGGGTCAGGATACGGAAGTTGACAAGTCCCTCATCGAAGAGATCAGTGATCCGCTCGTGCATTTGATCCGGAATGCCTCCGATCATGGCGTGGAGACCCCGGAGGTCCGCCGGGCTCAGGGCAAGCCCGATCGAGGAACCATTCGCCTGACTGCGGCCCATGAGGGCAACCACATCGTCATCCGCGTCGAAGACGACGGGGCCGGGATCGATCCCGAAAAAATCAAGGCCCATGCGATCTCCAGAGGCCTCATCACACGGAAAGAAGCCGATGAGATGAAAGATCAGAACGCCTTCGATCTCATCTTTGCGCCCGGCTTCAGCACCGCGAAATCCGTCAGCCAGGTTTCGGGCCGGGGCGTGGGCATGGACGTGGTGAAAACCAACATCACCCGGCTCAACGGCGCCATTCAGATCGAATCGAAGATCGGAGAAGGAACCCGGTTCACGCTCAAGCTTCCCCTGACGCTCGCCATCATCCAGAGCCTGCTCGTCCATGTGGGTAAGGAGACCTTCGCGATTCCCCTGCACTCCGTCCTCGAAGTGGTCGGGTTAAGAGACGGCGACGTCCAGACGATTCGCGGTCGCGAGGTGATTCGGCTCCGGGAACAGGTGATGCCGCTCGTGCGCATCGGGGAGACCCTGAACGTGCAGGACGCCCACACGGACGACAGCCGGTCTTACGCCGTTATCGTCGGCATCGCCCACCACCGCCTGGGGCTGATCGTGGATGATTTGATCGGCCAGAAAGAGATTGTCATCAAGCCCCTCGGCTCTTTCCTCAAGAAAACGCCCGCCATTGCCGGCTCTACGATCCTCGGAGACGGACGGGTGATCATGATTCTCGATATGGCCGAGATCGCCCGGATGGAGAACAGCCGGAGACGCGACCGCTTCGACCAGCGTGAGGCTGCATGAAGCTCCCCGGAAGCGCTCCTTTGATCTGACGCCGGCGCACCGGCCAAATGGTTCCACGTTATCATATTTTTATATAACCAACTATTTATTCACCTTTGAGGAGCCTCCCATGATTCGCATCCTTGTCGTTGACGATTCGGCGTTCATGAGAAAGGCGCTTTCGATGATGCTCTCTGAAGATCCCGAGATCCAGATCATCGATACCGCCCGTGACGGGATCGAGGCGATAGATAAGGTAAAAAAACTCGCTCCGGACCTCGTCACGCTCGACATCGAGATGCCGCGGATGGACGGGCTGACGGCTCTGCGCCACATCATGAAGGAGCACCCTTGCCCGGTGCTCATGGTCAGTTCGCTGACCAAAGAGGGCGCGCAGGCCACGCTTGACGCCCTCGAAGCGGGCGCGGTCGATTTCATACCCAAGCAACTGTCGTTCGTCTCCCTCGAGATCACCAAGATCAAGGCGGAGTTGATCGCCAAGGTCAAGGCCATCGTGCGAGCCCGGAAACGGTCGCGCGGAGGCTCCGTGCCCGTCCCGCCGAACCGTCCCTCGAGAGCCTCGTCCTCGCTCCTTTTCCGACGGGCGCGGCTCGTAGCCGTCGGCATCTCCACCGGCGGCCCGGCCGCCCTTCAGAAGGTGATCCCCCTTCTGCCCGCCGGTTTTCCCTTGCCGGTGACCGTCGTCCAGCATATGCCTCCTCATTTCACCCGTTCTCTTGCGAAGAGGCTCAATGGACTCAGCCCGTTAGAAGTCGTTGAGGCCGAAAAGGGGATGAAGATCGTCCCGGGCAGGGTCTACATTGCTCCGGGCGGCAAGCATCTGGTGCTACGCGCGGCCGGCCCCGATGTGGTCGTTGACACACCGGATCAGCCGGCTACGTTGCATCGCCCGTCGGTGGACGTCATGTTCGAGTCCGCCGGCAGGGCCTATGGCGGGCGCGTGCTGGCCGCCGTGATGACCGGGATGGGACACGACGGCCGGGACGGAGCGGCGTCGATCCGGAAGCGGGGCGGAAAGGTCATCGCTCAGGATGAAGCGTCTTGCGTAGTCTATGGGATGCCCAGAGCCATCGTCGAGGGCGGGCTGGCCGACGCCGTCGTGTCCCTGGATCGCATGGCGCAGGTCATCCAGGAAGCCGTAGGCATCGCTCCGCCGGCTGCCCCGCGCGCTCGTTTTACGCCCCCCCCGGAGCACGCGGCCTTCCGAAGAGAGCGTAAAACTTGATCCATTTTGCCTCGTCACTTTTCCAACACATAAATTGTCAATTTCACCTGTTATACGATCATTTTCTATTCTGAAGTTTCCCGCAGGCAAATGTGCCGGGCTCAAAGGATCGGCTTAAGAAATTTATTCTTTTGACGATTATGATCTCATAACCCCCGCCACGATCACCAGATCCTCACCCCAACCAAAGCCCAATTAACACTCGTGGAGGTAGTGCCCATGCGCAGGCAGTTTCAGATCGCGCTTACGGTCTTCACCCTTGCCTTAACCGGCGCCGTTGCTCCTCCCCCCCAGGGGAACGGAGCGACCATCATCCAGCAGATGTTCGTGATCAAGGAACTGAAACCGGACGTCGAACGCGTCGGCATCATCCTGGATACGAACGTCTCCTCTGTCGAGAAGCTCATGCCGCAGATTCAGCGGGCGGGCGCTTCGACCGGCACCAAGGTCTTTCTCACCGAAGTGAAAGACCTCAAGGACGTCGCCCCCATGTACCGGAAGTTATCCCGAGATCACAATATCCAGGCGCTTCTGATCGTCAACGGCGAAGGCGTCATGGGGAACCCGGTCGCCCGGAGTTTTCTGATCAAAAACGCCACTACGGCGAGCATCCCGATTTTTGCGCCGGATGCCGACTGGATCAACGAAGGCGCGAGCGTTTCCATCACCAAGGTTAACGGGAGCATTTCTCTTCTGGTAAACCGAGCCGCTGCCTCGGCGACCGCCCTGCAGATCCCGGAGAAATACCTTGAGCGCACGGAATATCTCGCCTTGAACTGACCATCCGGGACTTATCTCGGAAGACGGGAGCGAGATCGAGCGGTGAAAAGGCCATGTGCTGGCTCTTTCCGAGTTCCGGGAAGCGTTGCGCCCGCCTCCCCGCCCTCCGGCGTATTCCTAAGGGCTCATAAGGTCTGTCCGTAGCGCATCCGCTCCCCGTCTTTCTCCCTTCCCCAGACCCGCCACACCAACCCCGTCCCGGGGATGGTTTTACACCTCCGCTTCTACGTTAGACCAATCAACCCCCCGCGCACCATGACGAAGCTTCCATCACCCCCTAACAGAATCCTCTCCGGCTTAAACCTCCGGAACCGGTTCTTGGCTCAGCTAGGAGCCATTGCCTTTTCTACCTTCCTCCTGTTCTTCCTTTTCGCCCGGTATGCCATCAACCTGACGGAGCGAGAATTCGAACAGCGCAGCATTTTGCTGGCCGAGACGCTCGGCTCCGAGTCGGTGCTCAACCTCGTCATGCAGGACACGGAAGGGCTGCGCGAACGGCTGGAGATGGTCGTGGACAACGGGAATGCCGTCGCCGGCGCTTTTTACGATCCCGAGGGAGCGCTCGTCTCCGAGTATGAGATGCTGGATCGAATCGCCGAGGACGATCGTCTCGTCGACCCGAATCGCATGCTTCGCTGGACGAACACGATAGACGGAGAGCCCGTGCTCGTCACGTTTTCGGACATTCGGGGAGACAACGACGGAGTGGACGATGCCGTGAGGGGGTACGTCATGGTGGCCGTCCCCTCGGCCGCTCTCCATGAACAGAAGCGCACGGCGATGATCATTTCTCTCGCCATCCCGACCTTCCTGGCCCTGCTGGCCTGGCTGATACTCGTTCAGATGCGACGGAAAGTCGTCCGTCCGCTCGAAGCGCTCCGCGATGCGGCCCAGGCCGTCGAGAAGGGAGACCTTTCGGTGCGGGTGGATTGCGAGCAGACCGACGAGATCGGCGAACTGGCTTCTTCGTTCAATGCGATGGTCGAAGCCAATGAGCGCGCCACCTGGGCTCTCAAAGAACAGACCGAACAGTCGGAAGCAGCGCAGAGGCGGGCGAAGGAGCTTCAGCAAGAAGCCGAGGAGGAAAGAAAATACCTTCGGGAACAGTTTCAGCGGATCTCCACCGTCATCGCAGCCGTCACGCGCGGCGATTTGACCCGCCGGCTGGAGGTGGAGCGAGAAGATGAGGTGGGGGCGCTCATCCACGGAATCAACCAGATGATCCACGACCTCGCCGCGCTGATCCACGAGGTGCACGTCTCCGGCAACGAGCTCTCCGAGGCGGCCCATCGGGTGGCTTCCTCTGCCGAAGAGATGTCCACCGGTGCGAAGAATCAGGCCGGGCAAACCATCGAAGTGGCGGCGGCGGTCGAAGAGATGTCGGCCACGATAGCCGAGTCCTCCCGCAACGCGTATGAGGCCAACGAGATGGCCAAACGAGCTTCGGATCTGGCCGCCGAAGGCGAAAACGTGTTCCGTGAGACAACGGAAGGCATGCGGCGAATCGCTACGATCGTTCAGGAATCCGCAGAGAAAGTGACGGCGCTCGGGGATTCGAGTGCGCAGATCGGCGAGATCATCCAGGTCATCGGCGGCATTGCCGATCAGACCAACCTCCTGGCCCTCAATGCCGCCATCGAGGCGGCCCGAGCCGGCGAGCAGGGACGCGGGTTTGCCGTGGTGGCCGACGAAGTGCGCAAGCTGGCCGAGCGCACGAGCGAGGCAACCAAGCAGATCGGCGAGATGATCACCCGGATCCAGTCCAACACCGACGAGGTCGTGGCTTCCATGACGCGCGGGAACGAAGAGGTTCAGTCCGGATTGCTTCAGGCGGACAATGCCACGCACGCCTTGAGTGAGATCATCGATTCCATCAACAAGATGGATGCAATGATCGACCAGATTGCGGCGGCCAGCCAGCAGCAATCGACGGCCAGCAGCCAGATCTCCCAGAACGTCGAGTCCATCTCTTCGGTCGCCAAGGAAGTGTCCAACGCGACGACCGACCTTGCATACACCGCCGACGTGATGAACCGGCAAGTCGAAACGCTCCGACAGCTCATCGAACGGTTCTCCATCGATGACCGACACGGGTTCACCGAAGGGACCCCGACGCCCGAGCCCTTCTTCTCGAGCGGCGACGGCGCCCCGAGCTATCACCCCTGAGTTTCCTTTCCATCGAGGCGTGACCGGAAAACCGGGCTTCCGTGCATTCGGGAGTCCGGTTTTCGTTTCCTCCTCCCTTTTTTCGTCTGACGCGCCTTTCAGCTCCGGTTTGACCGGGACGCATCGCAACGGACGCTTAAAAAGCAGGAGGGAACACCGATACTGTGGGTACCTCATCCTCCGGCGTTTACCGAACCGTTGCCGGAAGATGCCCCCCGACCCATTCGTAGTCTGGACCTTCCGTACGGGCGCCGCCAGGTTGACCTCTAGGCCTCTGTAGACCACATGAAAGCAACTCCCATTGGCATTGGCGCGGGGTTCGCGCTCATTTTCGGCACCATTTTCATTGGCGACGGTTGGGCGACCTTTTTCGACGTCCCCTCCCTCATCATGGTGGTGGGCGGCACCATCGCCGCCCTCATGGTGGGATTTTCATTCGACGAACTGAAACAGTCCATCGCGGGCGCCAAGGGCGTCTTTGCCTTTAAGGCGCCCGACCTCGAATCCTACGTCACCCAGTTCGCCGAACTCTCCAGAACGGCTCGCCGGGAGGGACTGCTCGCGCTCGACCGACAAATCCAGGATTGTGAGGACGAATTCATGAAGTTCGGTCTGGAAATGGCCGTAGACGGCATCGAAGATCATGAGATCGATGAACTCTTGAAGGGCCGCATTGCCACGGAGGCCGAACAACTGGCGCTCACCTCGAAGTTTTTCAACTCGGCGGGCACCTATTGTCCGGCCTTCGGAATGGTCGGCACCTTGATCGGGCTGATCCAGATGATGCAGAACCTGACGGACCCGGCCGCCATCGGCGCGGGCATGGCCGTGGCCATGATCACCACCTTCTACGGCGCCTTGCTCGCCAACCTGATCTTCCTGCCAATGGCCAACAAGGCCAAGGCCCAGATGGGCGACGCGCTCAAGGCACGGACCATCGTGCATACGGGCGTGCTCAGCATCGTGCGCGGCGAAAGCCCGAGCATGGTCGAAAAACGCCTCCGCCTGTTCCTGCTCGACGACGCCGAAGGCCAGGCCGCCGAAGAACCCGCGCCGCTCAAGAAGGCCGCCTGACGAACCCCAACACCTTGACGGACCGTGAGTGACCTGCCGAACATAGCCGACGACGACGACGAACCGTCCGCTCCATTCTGGATGACGACCTTCAGCGACATGGCTACATTGTTGCTGACGTTCTTCGTTATGATCGTGTCGATGTCCGAAGTGGAAGTAAAAAAATTCAAGGAGGCCCTGAGCTATTTTCAGGGAAGCACCGGCGTGCTCGCACAGGATGCCGTGCTGCCGCCCTCGCGCCCGAAGGTCATTTCGAAGAAAGCAAAGAACGGCGAAAACCAGGAGGAGAAGTACGAGCGTGTGATACAGTACCTTCAGGAGAACGACCTCATGGATAAAGTGCAGGTGACCCTCCTGGAGGAAGGGGTTCACGTCTTGATCTCCGATTCGGTCATGTTCCGTTCCGGCGAAGCCGAGTTGATCGACCCTTCGCGCTCGCTCCTTCGGATGATCGCCGACGTGCTCAGCGACGAGATCTCGGAAGTGATCGTGGAGGGCCACACGGACAACCGTCCGATCAACACCAACCTTTTCCCTTCGAACTGGGAACTATCGACCGCGCGCGCCGCTTCGGTCGTCCGTTTTCTGCTCGAACAGTCTTCCGCCCTCGACCCCTCGCGGTATTCGGCCGTGGGTTATGGCGAATATCAACCGCTCGCCTCGAACGACACCGCGGCCGGGAGGGCGAAAAACCGACGTGTCGCAATTTTATTTAAATGGAAGTCATGGCAGAAGAACCCAACGAACAACCCGCAGCAAGCGCTGAAGGAGACGCCGTAAAGACGAAAGGGGGAAAATCCTTCCTCCTGATGATCCTTCCCGTGCTTTTCGTCGCCCTCACCGGGGGCGGATGGATCGCCTTTAGCTATTATCCGAAGCTAATGCTCGTAGCCGAAGTATTTGGGCGCGATATTGGCTCAGACGCAGCCGAGGAAGAAGCCGAACCCATCGAATACGGTCAGTTCACGGAGCTTCAGGGGTTGATCATCAATCCTTCCGACAGCGAAGGCACCCGGTATCTGATGTTGAACATCGGCCTCGAGGCGCTGGATGCCGGCGTGCTCGAACAGGTCGATCAGATGGACATGGTGATCCGGGACACGATCCTCAAGCTATTGAGCCAACGCACGGTACGGGAGCTCTCGGACATCAACCTCCGCGACGAGATCAAGACGGAATTGAAGCAGGCGATCAACGACATCCTGAAAGACGGAGAGATCACGCGCCTGTATTTCACGCAATACGTCCTCCAGTAACGGCCCCCCTTCGCGGATAGGCTTCATCCGGCGTGTAGCACACGTCATCCCGTTCAGTTGTACCAAAGCAGTGCCGGGTGTCTGTCGCCATGACGAAACCGCTCAGTCAGGATGAAATTGACATTCTCCTGGAAGTAAGAAACCAGATTGGAGAGGATGAGGAGTCCGGGTACGACTTCGATGATCTCGCGTCGATGATTGCGGTCGATGCGGAGAAAAAAGTCAACCCCTATAATTTCAAGCGACCGCGGCTTTTCTCGCAGGATCAGATGCGTCTGCTCAATTATGTGCACGACGCCTTTGCCCGCGATCTTTCCGTCTATCTTTCCGCGCAGCTCCGCACCATCGTCGACATTTCGCTCACGTCCATGGACCAGGTGCTCTATTCGGAGTACGTGATGTCGAGCGCCCCTCCGTCGGCCCTGTACGTGGTCGGCGTCAAGGATCTGCCCCAGCAACTCGTCTTCGAGCTCGATCCCCGGCTGGTCATCTTCATGATCGAGAAGCTCTTCGGCGGTTCGGGCGTCTTCGTCCGGAAGCCCCGCGAAATCTCCCAGATCGAGCGAAGGATCATGAGCAAGATCATGAGCCGGGCCTTTCGCGAACTCGAGAAGTCGTGGCAACAGGTCCACGAGGTGGAGATGTATGAGGAGTCTTTCGAAACCAACGCGGAATTCGTCCAGATCATCCCGGGCGTCGAGCCGGCGCTGGTCGGCACGTTCGACATTTCGATCTACGAGCAGCACTCGTTCCTGAACATCTGCTACCCGTACATCCTCCTTGAACGCATGCTCGGACGGGCAGGCATCAAGCAATGGCTCTCAAGCACGACGAGCGACGTCGATCCGAAAATACGCTCCCGGTACGAGGAATCGATCCGGAGTACAACCATAGAGATGCGCGCCGAACTGGGCCGGACAAGGCTTCCGATCTCAGAACTGACGAGTCTGGAAGTCGGCGACGTGATTCCGCTGCAACAGAAGGTGACGGAACCGGTCCGGGTCTTCATCGGGGATCGGGAAACTTTCAGGGCCACCTCCGGAAAAGCCGGGAAACGACGGGCCCTGCGCATTCTGGACGTAAACGAACCCCAACCCTTCGAAGTATATGAGTCCTAGCATCGACAAGTTCATCCCCGAGGCTCAGGAAGCCCTCCGCGGCTTTTTGTCCACCCTGCTCGGCGAGGAGGCTGCGCTGACCATCGACGCTCCCGAGGCTTCGTCGATGGAGGCCGTTCGTTCCGAAGAAGGCCCGATGCTGAACATCGTGGGGTCCCCGGAACCGGGCTTCGCCATACGCCTGTCCCCGCAATGGCTTCCCCTGCTTTCGAAAGCCATGCTCGGCGAAGAAGTCCGCGCCGGGGAAGAGGGGTATGAGGATCTGGTCTCAGAGTTGATGGGGCAGGCCTACGGAGCCCTCCGGACGCAGCTTTCCGGCGCCGGCGTGACGCTGCCGGACGTCACCTTCAAGATCCTTGCCCCCGAGGAGTCCTTTCCCGAGGACTTGCTGCCCGGCGCCCTGTGGAAGGTCTCGGGCCACATGGAGATCGGCGGGGAAACGCTCCAGGGCGCCGTCCTTCTGCCGAAACGGCCCGAAACCACTCCGCCCGAGCCCGCCCCTTCGGCCGCTGCTCCCCAGCCCGCAGCGGCCCCGGTGCCCGTCGCGCCGCTCCAGTTCCCGGACCTGGGGCAAGAAACCTTCGGCGACGGCGGACATCCGTTCGGCCTCCTGGCCGACGTCGAACTCGAAGTAACGGTCGAACTGGGCCGACGGCGACTGCCGCTGGCCGACATCCTTCGCCTGACCAGCGGCAGCGTGATCGAGTTGGAGAAGTTGGTCGGGGAGCCGCTCGATATCTATGCCAACGGCAGATTTATCGCCCAGGGCGAGGCCGTCGTCATCGACGAGCAGTTCGGCATTCGAATCACGACGCTCGCCTCAACCCGGCACGCGGACAAGGCCATTCGCTGAACTCCCCGTCCGGGCCGGCGGCGCTCTGCCCGACGTTTTCGAACCCCCCTTGCCCGGTCGGCACTGTTTTGGCATTCGACACGCTCAAGGTTGCGAGCGCGCCTTCGAGGCTCCGTTCGCATGAGTGCCATGCAATCAGTGCCGCATCGTGAGCAATTTCTTCCCCCGGTCGTTTCGGCCCTTCGCCCGCGCTTCCTCGCCCCGCCGTCCACAGCGTCCCCTGTCGCGCCTTCTCTTTTTCATCGGCGCGTTGCTGTTGCTCTGGGCGGCGTCTCGGTTGATGCCGGCTCGCACGTCTTCTCCTCCCGTCGTGCTGTCGTCCGAAGCCTCCGGAGCCGTCGCCGCCGTCCCTGAGGCAGGGACCGCTATCCGAAAACCCTCCGGCTTGCTTCGGCCGGGATACTTCGTCGTCGTGGCGATCCTGATCGGGGGCGTCGGCCTGGCCGTCCACCTGCGTCGCCGGGAAGGCGGCGGAGGAAGCGGGGGGCTTCCATTGCGGACGCTCGGGCAGATGCAGATGGCCCCGCAACAACACCTCCGGCTCGTCTCCTGTGGTGAGGACGTGTTGCTCCTCGGCGTCACCGCCGGACAGATCACTCTTCTGAAAAGCTACCCGAAAGACGCCTTCCCGTCGGCAGAGGAACCGGAGGCCTCGCCCGCTGCCTCCGCCGCGAGCGCACCTTCGCAAGCCGAGCCGTTCGCCGACGTCCTTCGCCGCTTCGCCCGCCAGCACATCAACGCACAGGCTTCCCGATCCGTATGAAGCACGCGACCCGTTCCCCGCGCGCGTTTGCGATCCTCGTGTGGATGATCCTCGCCGTCACGTTCGCGCCACGCGCGAGCCTGGGACAACAGACCGCCCCGGGCCCTGCCCCGGGCCCCGCCCCGGGCCTTCTCGCCGACAGCACGGGACAGGCGACTTCCTCTCCCGGCTCCTTCGGCGTCCTGCCGAAGCTGCGGCTCTCCCGCGGCGATGAGGATTACGAACTCCCCATCCAGCTGCTCCTGCTGCTGACGGTCCTTTCGCTGGCCCCCGCGCTGGTCATTCTGATGACGAGCTTCACGCGGCTGGTGATCATCTTCGGCATCCTCCGCCAGGCGCTCGGCACCCAGCAGTCGCCCCCGTCTCAGGTCATCATCGGGCTGGCGCTCTTTCTGACGTTCTACATCATGTATCCGGTCTTCGACACGATCAACCGGGATGCGCTTCAGCCCTACATTGCCGGGGAGATGGGGCAGAAGGAAGCGCTCGACCGCGCGGCCCGGCCCATGAAAAGCTTCATGCTCACCCAGACGCGCGAGAAGGACCTGCTCCTCTTCATGGACCTCGCCTCCATCAAATCTTTCAAGACGCCCGAGGATGCTCCGCTTCACGTGCTCGTGCCGGCCTTCGTCATCAGCGAGCTTCGCATCGCCTTTCAGATCGGTTTCATGATCTTCCTCCCGTTCCTCATCATCGACCTCGTGGTGGCCAGCGTGTTGATGAGCATGGGCATGATGATGCTTCCACCGGTGATGATCTCTCTACCCATCAAATTACTCCTTTTCGTGCTCGCCGACGGATGGTACCTGATCGTCGAGTCCGTCGTGCAGGGATATACGATCCTCTAGCTGTATTCACCACCCTTAACCTCGCGCACGCATGAACACCGACCTCGCTCTGTACTGGGCCCAGGAAGCCATGCGCACGGCGCTGATGCTCACGCTCCCGCTGCTCGGCGCAGCCCTCATGATCGGCCTGACGGTCAGCCTCTTCCAGGCGGTGACCTCGATCCAGGAGATGACCCTCAGCTATGTGCCGAAGATGCTCATCGTCGGAGCCATCCTCCTCTTCATGGCCCCCTGGATGATTCAGATGCTCGTAGACTTCACGGTCAACGTCTTCACCTTCATCCCGAGCATCTCGCGATAGCCGGAATCGCCCCGCACGAGGCGCACCGATCCCATGGCCTATCTCGACCCCGAGTATTACCTCAACGTGTTCCTCGTCTTCGTCCGAATCGGGGGCCTGATGCTGACCGCTCCGTTTTTCGGGCAGACCACGATCCCGGTGCGGCTCCGCATCTTCATCGCCGTGCTGTTGGCCTACCTCATCGTCGGATTGCGCCCCGGTCCGCTGCCGGAAGCGGCCTTTACGACCTTCGGGCTCATGCTCCTCGTCGGCATCGAAGCGCTGACCGGAGCCGTCATCGGGCTGTCGAGCCAGTTCATTTTCTGGGGCGTGCAATACGCCGGAGACATCCTCGGCTTCCAGATGGGGCTCAGCCTGGCCCAGGTGTTCAACCCCATCGACGGGCAGCAGACCAACCCCATGGGACGCTTCCTCCTCATGTCGTTTCTGCTCGTCTTCATTCTTCTCGACGGCCCGCACCTGCTCCTGATCGCGCTCATCTCCTCCTTCGACGTGGTCCCGCTCGGGGGCGCAAACCTCGCCTCCGTCGGCCCGCTCATGCTCGACTGGACGGGCGGGCTGTTTCTGACGGCGCTTCGCCTCGCTGCGCCGTTCATGGTCACGTTCTTCCTCGTCGAAGCGACCATGGGCATCTTCGCACGCGTCGTGCCCCAGGCCGACCTCTTTGCCCTGAGCATGCCCCTGAAGCTCCTCATCGGGCTCGGGCTCGGCTACCTCTTCCTCCAAAACTTCTTCCCCATCATCCCCACCTTCGTCGATCAGATGAACGACGCGCTCCATACCCTCATTGCCGTGCTCGGACAATAAGAAAAGCCGAAAGCACGCCGAGGTGACGGTGGGGGCGCCTCCCGGTCGAGTTCTTCGAGGGCTTCGGGGGTCAACTCTTTGACACACAGCAGGGATCGAGCTTTTTCCGGGCGAGACGCAGCTCCCGGGTCAATCCACAAAAACACCTCCATGATTGCACACGAATGCCATCTTGTTTTTATCAAGAAATGATCTTGATCCTTGGAAGTCACGAGCCGCCTGGTTATACCCCCAGCCTCCTGAAGCCGCGTTCGAGCACCTCGGCGAGGAACGCGGGGTACGGCTTTC
>JALSSK010000251.1 GCA_026984335.1 Rhodothermales bacterium | reverse complement strand
ACTCGACCTCGGTCTCGCGCGCGTGGACATCAGCCTTCCCGATTTTCGCCTGCCCCCCTATGGCGTCGGCGACACGCTCGTGATCTCTTTTCAGGGCTCCTTCGACAATCCCGAGGCTTTCAAATACCGGAAGATCGACCGGAATGAAGGGCCCAGAGACATTTCCGTGGATCTGAGCGACGTCCGAGTCTATCCGCTCGACAACCAGCTCACGTATCACATTAGCGCCACGAGCGAAGCCGCCGCCTCCACGCGCACCATCGATGCGTCGGATGAGATCAGCGCTTCCATCCAGGTGCGCGACGCCGAGATCGGGACCGTCTCCGCCTTCATCGAGCCTTTCGCCACCGACGTAACCGACGACGCCAACGGCGACGGACAACTCGACGTGCTCGACGACGCCGAGGCCGCTCTGACCAGTCTCGACAACCTTGACGACCTCGCCGACCAGGATATCGACGGCCTCAGCTTTTCAGGCTCCGAGTTCACGTTCAACATCCAGACCAACATCACCACCGACCTCGACCTCTACGCGGTGCTCGTCGGCGCGACGTCGGACGGGCAGACGGTCTTTCTCAGCGGGAAGGGCCCCAACGCCGTCTCCGCCGCCGACACGATGGCCGCCGGATTCACGGCCGGCGGAGCGCCGGTGCGTCCGGAAGACATGATCCGCCTGTCCATCGAAGGAGCGCCCGTGCCCGGCCAGACGGTGACGCGGACGGTGGTGCTCGATGCCTCGAACTCGAACGTGGACGCGTTCATCAGCGAACTGCCGCAGGAGGTGCGCTACGTGGGCAGGGCGCTCGTGCAGGCCGGCGGGGGGCATGACGTGCTCGTCGAACCGTTCGAACTCAGCGCTTCCATCGGAGCGAGCATCCCGGTCAACATCGGCGGCGACTTCAGCTTCAGCGATGTGCTCGACGCCAACCTCTCGGATCTCTCCGACCTGACCGACCCGACGAAGGACGTGCTCGTCGAGGGCGCCGCGCTCCGGCTCTCGTATGAGAACGGCATCCCCCTCGGCCTCGATGCCCGGCTCGAAGTGCTCGATGCCCTCGGCGAGGTGACGGTCGCCTTCCCCACCGAGGGCAACCCGGCCCTCCGCCTCGAACCGGCAAAAACCGACGCCAACGGCACGGCTGCCGAGATGCGCCCGGGCATGGTCGAGATCCCCGTCAGTGAAGATGAGCTTCGCCGGCTCAGCCGGGGACAACAGATCCGGCTCGTGCTCGGCTTCGAGACCGACCCCTCCGGACCCTCGGCGCGCCTCCGCACCGACGACACGGTGAAGCTCAGCCTCCAGGGCGACTTCCGTTTCGAAGTGAACGTCGGCGGAAACTGATCCCGTCCGTTCGCCCCAACCGCGTCCCTCCCCTCATGATGCACCATACGATGAAATATTCCCGCCTCTCCCAATACTTCGCCCTTGTGTTTTTCTGTTTCACCGTATCCGCCGAGGTCCAGGCCCAGGTAGAGACGCGCGGCGCCTCGATGCTCGGCACGGGCGGCGGCGGGCCCGCCTTCGTCCGCGACAATGACGCCATCACCTTTAACCCGGCCAACCTCCTTCTGAGCGACCGGGGCGCGCGCGTGGTGCTCACCCTGGGCAATACGTCTGCCTTCAGCGGCGGCGACCTCTTTCAGTTCAACTATTACAACGACTTCTTCACCGGCGGACGGAGCCTGACCGACGCCGACGTCTCCGAGGTGCTCGACGGATGGTTCGGGTCCACTGAGGCCAATGAGCAGCGGACGGCAGGGCTGTATGCGGAGTTCGTTCCCCTCGCGCTCACGGTTCGAAGGGACTCATGGGCGATAGGCGTGGCCGTGCGCGCCCGCTCCTTCAACCGCGTGGGCATCAACCGGGGATGGCTCGACCTCGTCCTGCGCGGCCTCGATGAGAACCGGAACATCCCCATCGACGGCTCCTTCGCTTCGATGGCGACGACGGAGGTCTCGGTGGCCCTCAATCACCGCATGGGGCGCCTCCTCGTCGGCGTGGCTCCGAAGGTCGTCTTCGGCACGAGCTACAGCCGGGGCGTGTTCACCTCCACGGCTTCCGTCTCCGACGACGCCGTCACGCACGACTTCGACTATACGATCCGCACCGCCGGCGCCATCAGCCGCGACTTTTTCAACACCTTCGACCTCTTTCAGAGCGATCCCTTCAGCGACGTGTCCTTCTCCAACCCCTTCGGTTCGGTGGCCGGCAAAGGGTTCGGCGTCGACCTCGGGCTCACCTATCTGGCCTCGCAGAACGTGCTCGTCTCCGTCAGCCTGACCGACCTCGGCTCGGTCTCCTGGGACACCGACGCGCAGGTGGTGACGCCGACGAACCGCTCGTTCCGTTTCGAGGGGCTCGAACTGGATACGGGACGCATCAACGATGAGTTCGACGGCGACGTGGGAAGCTATGCCGAGAACGTCCTCGACAGCCTCGCTCGCGAGGCCTATGACGACGTAAACCGGGCGCCCGGCGGCTTCTCGACGAGCCTCCCGACGGCGCTGCACTTCGGCTCCGCATGGTACTTCGGACGCCTGTCGATGAACATGGGCCTCTCGAAGGCGCTGAATGACGCGCCCGGCAACCTCACCCAAAAGGCCTCTTTCCATGCGGGCGGCGAATACCGCCTCGGTCCGTTCCCGCTTCGGGCGGGTTTCCGCTTCGGCGGCAACGGCGCGCTCACCATCGGCGGCGGCATCGGCCTTCGCACCGGCGTCTATGAGTTCGGCATCGCCGTCTCCGCTTCGCCGAAGTCCGACACGATGGGCGCGGGCGGGCGGTATTCCGTGGCGCTCTCGCTC
>JALSSK010000250.1 GCA_026984335.1 Rhodothermales bacterium | reverse complement strand
TGGCAGAGCCTTCGGCCCACCGGCGGATGCGCCGAAGGAAAGCGACGGCATCAACAAGAGCATGGCAAGCACGGCGAGGCGGATGCGAACTCCTACCCGGCGTGCCGCTCCAACGACGACGGCCCCGTGAGCATCGAGGCAAACCGGAGCCGTTTTCCCTTCAAACGCCCCGATCCGCGAAATGAAGGTTTCCCAACGACGAATACCCATAGCCCAACTCTCGTATTTACAAATGACAAACCCAGCGAAAACACACTGAATCAAGGATGGATCGCAGGAGCTAGCATCGGTCCGGAGCTTCGGCTTCTTAAACCCAATGACCCTTCATTTGAGGCCTTCAGGCGGAACGGGAACCAGACCCGGAATCACATGGGAACCATTCCCATCGAACGCTCTCTCTTCAACAATCACTCACACATCGGTACTACGGGCGAAACGCCCAGAGACAGGCCATAGAAAAAGGCAGCGCGAGCCGGTTCTCATCCTGCGGCTCACGTTGCCTTCTGAACCGGTAACGTTCAGTATATCTCCCGGCCCGTTCGGAATCAAGCCGGGAGCAGAGTCACCGCAAGGCTTTTGTTTTACAATCTTGTATCGAGCGCGTCCACGATGCGCCGGGCGGCGTGCCCGTCCCACAGCGGCGGCGCGGCGCCGTGTGCGCGCCCGTTCGTGCGGATCGCCGCCACGCGCCGGGCGATGCGCGCCGGATCGAGCGGCATCAGTTCGTTCGTGCCCTGGTCGATGGTGACCGGCCGCTCGGTGTTCTCGCGGAGCGTCAGGCACGGCACCTTCAGGAAGGTCGTCTCCTCCTGAATGCCGCCCGAGTCGGTGACGACCACGGCGGCCTGTTCCATCAAGCGGAGGAACTCCAGATAGCCGAGCGGCTCGAGCAGGCGCAGGTTCGCGATGGCTTCGAGGCGATCCGCCATCCCGAAGTCCCCGAAGCGGTTGCGGGTGCGGGGGTGGATGGGGAAGACGACGGGCCGGCGGGCGGCGAGCGCTTCGAGCGTCTCCAGCAAGGCCGCCAGCCCCTCCTCGCGGTCCACGTTGGCGGGACGGTGCATCGTCATGAGGACGTAGCTCGCCGGATCGAGGCCGAGGTCGTCCAGGATGGTGGTGCGCGCCGCTTTCTCCCGAAACTGCACGAGTGCGTCGATCATCACGTTGCCGACGAAGAAGACCTTCTCTTTCGGCACGCCCTCGGCGGCGAGGTTGTCCATCCCGCTCTGTTCGGTGACGAAGAGGAAGTCGGAGATGCTGTCGGTGACGATGCGGTTGATCTCTTCCGGCATCGAGCGGTCGCCGCTGCGCAGGCCCGCCTCGACGTGCGCCACCGGCACGTGCTGCTTGACCGCCACGAGGCTGCAGGCGAGCGTCGAGTTCACGTCGCCCACGACGAGGACGAGGTCGGGCCGTTCCTCGGCGAGCACCTGCTCGAAGGCCGTCATCACGCGGGCCGTCTGCTCGGCGTGCGTGCCGCTCCCCACCCCCAGGTACAGGTGCGGCTCGGGCATCTCGAGCTGGCGAAAGAAGATGTCGCTCATCCGCTCGTCGTAGTGCTGCCCGGTGTGGACGATGCGCGATACGAAGCGGGGATGAGCCTCGAAGGCGCGATGAAGCGGGGCGACTTTCATGAAGTTGGGCCGCGCCCCGACCACGTTGAGCACTTTGACGGGTGATCCGTTTCCTCTAATCATGCGTGTGTTGGTATGGCGGCCCACAAGGCCGGCGTACGGGAGTCATTGCGTTGATGCTTTTCCAAGAGAGCGCTCCCCGAAATCAGACGTTCGCGGGCGCGGCCTCGATCCCGGCGGTTTCGGGATCTCCCACCGTCGGCCGCCCCTTTCCCCCGCGGACCACGTATTCGAGCAAAGCAGCATATCGGCGGGCCAGCTTGCTTCGGTCGAAGTGCGCACGCACGTGCGCGGCGCCGCTCCGGCCCATCTCCGCGCACACCTCCGGGTGACGGCGCAAATGCACGACGGCCTCGGCGAGCGCCCCGGCGTCCTCGGGCGGGATGGGGATGCCTGCCCCGGCTTCCTCGATGATCGCCTTCGTCTCTCCCCGCACGCCGAGCACGATCGGCGTCCGCGTGACCATGGCTTCAAAGATCTTCGACGGGATGACGGTCTCGAACAGGCGCGAGTCCCGGAGGTGAACGATGCTCACGTCCGTGAGGGCCATCAGATAACGAACCTCCGCTTTGGGCACCTTGCCGACGAGGCGGAAGTTCGGCAGTTGGAGTTCCGCCTGTCTCGCTTCCAGCGTCTCCCGCTCGGCCCCCGTCCCCACCACCATGAAGACGAGGTCCGGATCCTCGCACCGGCGGGCCGCCTCCAGCACCACGTCGGCGCGGTGCGCCATGCCGATGGTGCCGATGTATCCGGCGACGAACTTGCCTTCGAGGCCGAGCTTTTGCCGCCACGCCGCCAGCCGCGCTTCGTCGAGCGGCTCGTTCCACGCCGAGAGGTCCACGCCGTTTTTGATGACGGCAATCTTGTCCGCGTCGATCCCCTTGGCCATGATGAACCGTTTGAAAGCATCCGTCACCACGACGATGTGACGCGCCTTGCGATACAGGAACCGCTCGACGTGTTCGAAGAAGCGGATGAGCGCATTGCGTCGCATGGCTCCGACGGCCACGATCGACTCGGGCCAGAGGTCGCGCACCTCGAAGACGAACGGCGCCCGCAGACGACGCCCCACGAGGTATCCCGCAATCCCGGCAAAAAACTGCGGCGAGGTCGCCACGACGACGTCCGGCTTCTGCTGAAGCTTTCCGGCATGCCACCGCGCCGACGCCATGAACGAGACGAAGCTCA
>JALSSK010000249.1 GCA_026984335.1 Rhodothermales bacterium | reverse complement strand
GTGAGCGCGAGCACCATGTCGAACGTTTCCGAGACGCCCGCCATCTGCGCGGCCTGCCCGGCCTCATTGCCGCTGAGCGTGATGAACTTCGCCACCTCGGCCGTGGCCACGACGGCCGAAGCCAGACCGCCGAAACCGTTGAAGGCCGCCACCAGCTCCGGCATCCCGGTCATCTCCACCCGCCGCGCCAGCACCGCCCCGATGACGCTACCGACGACGAGCCCCCCCACCATTTCGGCAGGCGTCAGAATCTTGTGCGTGAAGAGCGTCGCCACGACGGCGATCAACATACCGATGGCGGCCAGCTGGTTTCCGGCGCGCGCCGTTGCCGGGGACTGGAGCCGTTTCAGCCCGTAGATGAACAGCACGGCGGCGAGCAGGTACGCGAGTTCGATAACTGTCTGCATGATCGATTGCGGATTGCGAAAGGCAAAATGGTGAGCGCGTCATCGCCCGGCGGCCGTCCCCTCGCGACCTCTCCGCCCACCGGCGACGACGATGAACCGGGGCCGTTCTACTCCTTCTTCTTGAACATCTGCAACATGCGGTCGGTGACGAGGAAGCCGCCGACGACGTTGATGGTCGCAAAGATGACGGCGGCGAATCCGAGCCACTTCGCCCATTCGCCGCCCACCATGCCGGCCACCACCAGCGCGCCGACGATCGTGATGCCGCTGATGGCATTCGAGCCGGACATCAGCGGCGTATGCAGCGTCGCCGGCACCTTGCTGATGACCTCGCGACCGATGAACATGGACAAGACGAAGATGATCAGATTGTCAATCATGGCTTTTCAGGTATGGGAAGATCATTCATGGGAGGTCCGTCGCTTCGCGCGGTGCGCGCAGGGATCGCTCAGCTCGCCGCGAGCAAGCCTTTCACCCGCTCGTTGACCACCTCGCCGTTGTGCGTCACACACGCGTTTTTGAAGATCTCGTCCTCGAAGTCGAAGTTGAATCCGTCCTCGCCCACGAACTCGTTGACCATCGCCAGGAGCGTGCGCGAATAGAGCTGGCTGGCGTGCACGGGCATGGTGCTCGGCAGGTTGAGCGGGCCGACGATCTGCACCCGGTTCACCTCCGCCGTCTCGCCGGGCTTCGTCAACTCGCAGTTGCCCCCGCTGACCGCCGCCATGTCGATGATGACCGAGCCGGGCTGCATGGCACGGACGGCCTCCTCGGTGATGAGGATGGGCGCGCGACGTCCGGGAATGAGCGCCGTGGTGACAACGATGTCGGACTTGGCGATGAAGGGCACGAGCAGCTTCGTCTGCTGCTTCGCCTTCTCGGCGGCGAGCGCCTTGGCATAGCCGCCCGAGTCCTTGTCCTCCTGCATCTCGATCTCGAGCTCGACGAACGTCGCGCCGAGGCTCTGCACCTCCTCGCGGACGGCCTCGCGGATGTCGTAGCCGGAGACGCGCGCGCCGAGCCGCTTCGCCGTGGCGATGGCCTGCAATCCGGCCACCCCCGCGCCGAGCACGAGCACGTTGGCCGGACGCACCGTCCCCGCCGCCGTCGTCAGAAGCGGGAGGAACTTCGGCAACATCTCCGCCGCGATGATGACGGCCTTGTAGCCGCCGATGGAACTGAGCGCCGAGAGCGCGTCCATCGTCTGGGCGCGGGAGATCCTCGGCACGAGCTCCATGCTGAGCGCCGTCACGCCGCGCGCGGCCAGCTTCTCCGCGATCTCGGGATGATCGAGCGGGTGGAGGAAGCCGATGAGGATGCTTCCTTCATGCAAGAGTCCGATCTCCTCTTCGTCGGGCGGCTGCACCTTGAGCACGACGTCCGCGCCGAAAGCCCCGGCCCGGTCGACGATCTTCGCTCCGGCGGCCTCATATTCGGCATCGGGATGGAAAGACGCCTCGCCCGCGCCGGACTCCACCCGCACCTCCATGCCCTTCTTGACGAGACGCGATACGACCTCCGGAACCTGCGCCACGAGGCGTTCCCCCGCAGCGGTTTCTCTGGGAACTCCAACAGATAAGGCCATAGTCTCCTGATCTGGTCAAAAATGAACGGCCCTTATATACGGAAGAAGGACGTTGTTTGCAATTTGAGCGCATGCCGGCCGGAACGCGCGCTCACCCGTGTCTGCGTTCGAAGGCGTCCATGAAGTCTACGAGCGCATCGACGGCTTCCGGCGGGCACGCGTTGTAGATCGAGGCCCGGATGCCGCCGACGGAACGATGTCCCTTGAGCGCGAGCAGCCCCTCCGCCTTCGCCTCGGCGACGAACCGTTGCTCGAGGTCCTCGTTCGGCAACCGGAACGTGACGTTCATCTTCGAGCGCGAGGCGCGATCGGCCGCGCCGCGGTAAAAGTCCCCGGCGTCGATGCGGGCGTAGAGCTTCGAGGCCTTCGCGTCGTTGATCTTCTCGATGGCCGGCAGCCCGCCGAGATCGAGCAGCCACCGAAGCACCTTCTCGACGGTGTACACCGCGTACACCGGCGGCGTGTGGAAGAGCTTCGCCGTGTGCGTGCCGTAGTCGAGCAGCGTGGGCAACGGCCGGTTGCGGCGCTGAAGGAAGTCGTCGCGGACGAGCACCACGGTCACCCCCGCAGGCCCGACGTTCTTCTGCGCCCCGGCATAAATCAACCCGTACCGGTCCACGTCGATGCGGCGGCTGAGGAAATCGCTCGAAGCGTCACAGATGAGCGGCGGCTCGACGTCCGGCTCCGCGGCGTATTGCGTGCCGAAGATGGTGTTGTTCGACGTGAAATGCACGTACGCCGCCTCCGGGTCGAGGTCCCACGTGGCCGGGTCGGGGATGTGCGAGAAGTTCCGGTCCTCGCTCGAAGCCGCCACACGCGCGTTCCCGACGAACCGGGCTTCCTT
>JALSSK010000248.1 GCA_026984335.1 Rhodothermales bacterium | reverse complement strand
TGTACGTCGAGTGGTTGTGGAGTGAGCCTTCGAGGTCTTCGACGGTGACGAGGTCCGGGAGCGCACCGGACGCCGCCAGGTCGATCTCGTCGGCGCCCTCCCGCAGTTCGGGCGGGATGAAAGAGAGTCCGAAATGTTCGAAAAGAGCGGTTTCCGTGAGGAACGACGGCGGCTCCCCGAAGCGTTTGACGAACGCCCTGCGGTGGGCCTCCGAACCCGTGTGTCGCCAGCATTCCGTGCCGAAGCGCTCCGCCCCGACGAGGTGGAGGCGCAACGTGAAGCCGTCGGGCAGTGTCCCCGAAAAGGTCGTCGCGCCGTCCTGCTCTGTATCCCGCACGGCGTCGAGGTGGGCTTCGAGCACGCGGCGAACGGTCGCTGCGTCGCCGGCGGCGGTCATCTCCGCCGAGCCTACCGTTTCGAGGGCGCGGCGCATCTCGCCCGCATACGATACCTCGCCGACGGCCGCTTCGGCGCGGAGCGCCTCGAAAAGGGGCGTCGTCTGAGCGAAGGCATCGGCGAGACGACGGCGGGAACTGTACTGCCGAAGGAGCCTGATTTGTTCGAGAATGTTTTGCTCCGTCCGCTTTCCGAAGCCGCCGAGTGCGGACAGTTGTCCGGTCTGCGCCGCATGCTCGAGATCTTCGAGCGAGGTGACGCCCAGGGCCTGCCGGAGCCGACGCACTTTCTTGGGACCGAGCCCCTTCACCCGGAGGACGTCGAGCAGGCCCGTCGGAATGGCATTGAGCAGTTCGTCCCGGAGTTCGAAGGAGCCGCGCGCGACGATCTCCCGGATCTGCGCCTCCAGTCCGGCGCCGATGCCCGGCGCGTCGGTCAGACCTCCGCTGACGAGCCGCTCGGCCGCCGGCGTCTCCATGCGCTCGATCGTCCGGGCTGCGTGAGCATAGGCGCGCGCGCGAAAAGCATTGCCGCCCGTCAACTCGATGAGCATGGCGGTCTCCTTGAGGATGCGAGCGATGGCCTTGTTGGTCATGGTCTCGAAGTGGGGAAGCGGATGAGATTGGAGCCGTAGCGTTTCGGTCCGGCAAAGGTACATAGAAAAGTGGAGGGGCGGAAGACGGAATGGTCTTTGTCGCCCTAGATTCATCGACCCCTCGCGCGGTCCCGCCCGTCGGAAAGCGTCGGGAAGGGATCGTGGGGGGATCAATGGAACGACACCTCCCGTACGAAGTCCTTTGACGGGAAAGGGGCGCGGGGAGGTTCGAGGGCGCCTGCTCATCCCGGGCGTCCCGCAGCGGACGCGCAATCTGTATCATTGACTCAAGACGACACTATGCGGCAGAGAAAACTGGTGACGATGGGGGCGCTGCTCCTGATGGTGGGCATCCTTCTGGGCGTACAAATCGGCTCCGTCGTCTTCCGCGACGACACGGCGCGTTCGCTCAAAAAGCTGGAAGACGCTTTCGTTCTCATCAACCAGCGATACGTCGAGCAAGTCGATTCGGCGGAGCTCTCCGAGCGAGCCATCGAGGGGATGATCGAAGCGCTCGACCCGCATACGGTGTACATCAATGCCGAACGGATGCAGCGAGTCAATGAGGACTTCGACGCCTCTTTCGAAGGCATTGGTATCGGATACGAACTCATCCCGGGACCCGAAGGGCAGGACACGCTGACCGTGCTCAACGTCATTCCGGGGGGGCCGAGCGAGGAAGTGGGTCTGCTCTCGGGCGACCGCATCATCGCCGTCGACGGCGAGAGCGCCATCGGGTACACGCATGAGGACGTGCGCCGCAACCTCAAGGGGCCGCGCGGAACCACCGTCACCGTCACCGTGAAACGACCGGGGTATCCGGACGAACTCGAGATGACCATCACGCGGGACAAGATCCCCCTCTACACCGTGCTCTCGGCGTACATGCTCGATGCGCACACCGGCTTCATCAAACTCGACCGCTTCGCCCGAACCACGTATGCCGAGTTCATGCGCGCCATGCGCGACCTGAAGGCCCGGGGCATGGACCGCCTCGTGCTCGACTTGAGGGGCAACGCCGGCGGATACATGGAAATGGCGATCCGGATCAGCGATGAGTTTCTCCCCGAAGGCAAGCTCATCGTCTCTCAGAAAGGACGCATGGCCGGAACGGACGAATCCTATTTTGCCCGCCCGGGAGGTCTTTTCGAAGAACAGCCCGTCATCGTGCTCGTCGACGAACATTCCGCCTCCGCGAGCGAGATCGTCGCCGGAGCGCTTCAGGATCACGACCGCGCCCTCATCGTCGGACGCCGGACGTTCGGAAAAGGGCTCGTGCAGAAGCAATACCTCCTCAATGACGGCAGCGCCCTCCGGCTGACCATCGCGCGGTACTATACCCCGTCCGGGCGGTTGATCCAGACTCCGTATGAGGGCGGCGACCGCGAGGATTACTACCGCACAAAGGTGGCACAGTGGGAGGAAGACGCCTCGCATGACGCGGCAGAACTGCTCGAAGGCCTGCCGGATTCGCTCAAGTTCACCACGGACACGGGCCGCGTCGTGTATGCCGGAGGCGGCATCTTACCCGACTTCATCGTGCGGGACGACAAGACCTCACCCTTCCTCCAGACCATCCTGGGGCTCGGCATCGAGAACGACTTCGTGCGCTACTGGCTCGACCGGAACACGGAAACGGTGCATCCGAAATGGGACGGGAAACGGGAGGCTTTCCTGACGGACTTCGAGGTCACCGACGCCATGCTCGATGCCTTCTTTGACTTCGCCGAGAAAAGAGGCGTCGTGATCGTCCCGGAGAAACCGGCGGAAATAGACGGCGATGCCGACGTGAAATATTTCACGCGGGAGGAAGTCGCTGCCGACGACCTCATGTTGCGGACGATCCT
>JALSSK010000247.1 GCA_026984335.1 Rhodothermales bacterium | reverse complement strand
CGCTTTCGCCGCGCCGTGCGCTCAGTCGAAGTGCGCGTTGACGAACGGGAGCCACCGCAACCCCCTGCGGTTGTTGCCCGCGAAGTTGATCAGGCCAATTTGCACGCCGTTGAGATGCCGGGCGAAGTTGATCAGGCCGACGGTGAGGCCGTGTTGTTCGCCCCGGATGCGGTTGAAGGCGCTGGCGGAGAAGCCCTTGAAGACGCCCTCCGGGCCGACGGTGAAGTAGGCCGGGGCGAGGGCGATGCCCGTCACGTCGCCGCCTGCGCCGACGCCGAGGCCGCCCACGGCGATGCCCACGAGGTCGCCGCCCGCGCCCGCGCCGACGCCGCCCACGGCGATGCCCACGAGGTCGCCGCCCGCGCCCGCGCCGAGGCCGCCCACGGCGATGCCCGTCAGGTCGCCGCCCGCGCCCACGCCGAGGCCGCCCACGGCGATGCCCGTCAGGTCGCCGCCCGCGCCCACGCCGAGGCCGCCCACGCCGAGGCCGTGGAACGCGCCGCCCGCGCCCACGCCGATTCCTCCGACGAAGACGCCCGTGAGCCGCTGCCCGCCGCCGATGCCGAAGGCCGCCGCCATGACGCCGCTCAGGTTGCGCCCGCTGCCGACGCCGAAGCCTCCGATCATCAGCCCCTTGATGTCGCGCCCGCTGCCCAGGCCGATGCCGCTCACGCCGACGCCCACGAGGTCCTCACTCGCCCCGAAGCCGATCCCCGCCACCATGATCCCCGCGATGCGCTCGTCCGCATTCGCCGCGCCGAGGGCCACCGTCAGCCCGTTGATGCGGCGCGCGCCCGTCAACGGAACCCCCACCGCGACGCCGTTGACCGTGCCCCTCGCAGGCGTGTACGGAGACCACAGCGTCACGTTGACGCCGTCCACGCGCGTCATCCGCCGGTCCCGGTAGTTGAACCGCACACCCGTGATGCGCCGGGAGTCGCCGAAGCTCACCCCCACCCCGTCGATGGTCAGGTCCAGGCTCTGTGCGGAGACGTCGGAGCCTAGAAGCGCGAGCGCGAGGGTGGCGAGCATAAGGAGTCGTCGCATGAGATCGGGACGTAGGTTGGGGGAATGGGACGTGGAAAAATACACGAGCGCGCGCTCCCGGAAGTTACACCTTGCCCGGCATTCCGTGCGATCGTTTTGTGAAAAGAAAGGCCGGGAAAAGGAGACGGCGAGCAGGAGCGTATGATGCGAAAAATCCAGCCGCCGAGGGGTTGATGCCGGGCCTCGCGCCGCTCGGTGCGCTCCGGCAAAATCCCGTTTACAATGGCCCTTTTGACCGCGATTCCTTAGTATAAAGGCACGTGGGTGCGACGGTTCGGTGCGCGTGCGATCGTTGATCCTCAAATCCACAACAGTCAGGGTGAAAAGATGACCGCTCGGAGAACTTGGTGGACGGGCCTCGTGCTCATGATGGCGCTGCTCCTCGGCACGGCGGCGGGCGCGCGCGCCCAGGTGCAGATAGAAAATGCCTTCCCCAACCTCACCTTCCGTTTCCCCGTCGATATCCAGGCTCCCACCGACGGCACGGACCGCCTCTTCGTGGTGGGACAGGACGGCATCATATGGGTGTTCGACAACGACGCCGGCGTCACGCAGGCCGCCGAGTTCCTCAACATCGAGAGCCGGGTGCTGTGCTGCGGCGAGCTCGGGCTGCTCGGCCTCGCCTTCCACCCCGACTATGCGAACAACGGCTTCTTCTATGTGAACTATACGGCCGCGAATCCGATGCGCACCGTCATCGCGCGTTATAGCGTCACGGCGGATCCGGACGTGGCCGACCCGAACAGCGAGCTCGTGCTCCTCGAAGTGGATCAGCCCTTCACGAACCACAATGCCGGGCAGCTTCGCTTCGGCCCCGACGGCTACCTCTACGTCGGTCTCGGCGACGGCGGCTCCGGCGGCGATCCGCAGGACAACGGCGAGGACCCCACCACGCTCCTGGGCTCCATGCTCCGCATCGACGTGGACGGGCAGACGGGCGGCGCGCCGGACTGCGGGGCCGGGCCGAACGCCAACTATACCATCCCGCCGGACAACCCGTTCGTCGGCGGGCCGCCCGCCAACTGCGACGAGATCTTCGCCTATGGTCTCCGCAACCCCTGGCGATACTCCTTCGACGACACGGGCCGTCTGTGGGTGGCCGACGTGGGACAGAATGCATGGGAGGAGATCGACTGGGTGACCTCCGGAGGCAACTACGGCTGGGACGTCATGGAGGGCAACCATTGCTTCGAACCCGGCGTCGGGTGCGACATGACGGGGCTCGAACTGCCGGTATGGGAGTACGGGCACGACGTCAACACCGGCGGCTTCGCCATCATCGGCGGAGCGGTCTACACCGGCGCTGCCTGCGCCGCCGACCTCGGCGGGCAGTACGTCTACGGCGACAACGTCACGGGCAACCTCTGGGCGCTCGCCTTCGACGACAACGGCGCCACCGGCAACACGATGCTCTTTCAGGGCTCCGGCGTTGCGGTCACCGCCTTCGGCGTCGATGCCGCCGGCGAAATGTATCTGACCGACTACGGCACGAGCGGGACGATCCGGACCTTCACGTGCCAGGCGGCGGTGACCATCACGCTGACGCCCGAGAGCGCCGACCTCGTCATTCCACCCGAAGGCGGCAGCTTCAACTACGACCTCGACGTCGTCAACACCACCGCCGTCTCGCAGACCGTCGACATCTGGATCGTCATCTCGGGTCCCGGCATCACGCGCACCCTCGGGCCGGTGACGAAGACGCTCGCGCCGGGCGGCGCGCTCAGCCGGACGTTCACGCAGAGCATCCCCGCCGGCGCGCCTGCCGGGGCGTACACGCTCACCGGCAGCATCGGCTCCTTCCCCGTTGCCGACGACAGCGACGGTTTCCCCTTCACCAAGCAGGCCGGCTCCGCCGCGGGCAAGACGGCCCGCCCCGCGCCCCCGGGCATTTCGTTCGAAGAGTGGCGATGAGGAGCTGTCCGGCGCCCCGCCGGCAAAGGCTGCATCCCCTTGCTCCCGCCCCGGAACACCGGGAACGTCCGGTCTTGGACCGCAAGGGGGCCGCGGCGTGGATCAGAGGATGTGGCGAAGCACGTCTTCGTCGTGGGCGTTGTCGAGGATGAGGTGTCCCATGCGGTCGCGCTTGGTTCGCAGGTAGCGTTCATTGACGGCGTTCGGGGGGATCTCGATGGGCACACGCTCGACGATCTCCAGCCCGTACCCGGCCAACCCGATGCGTTTCGTCGGGTTGTTCGTCATCAGCCGGAGCTTGCGCACGCCGAGGTTGCGGAGGATCTGGCAGCCGATGCCGTAGTCGCGGTGGTCCATCCGGAAGCCGAGGGCCTCGTTGGCTTCGACGGTATCGAGTCCCTCTTCCTGAAGCCGGTAGGCGCGGAGCTTGTTGAGCAGCCCGATGCCGCGCCCTTCCTGTTTCATGTAAAGCACCACGCCGCGCCCCTCGGCCTCGACTTGCCGGAGCGCCCGGGCAAGCTGGTCGCCGCAGTCGCATCGCATCGAGCCGAAGATGTCGCCGGTGACGCACTGGGAGTGGACGCGCACGAGCACGGGGGCGTCTTCGTCCCAGACGCCCTTGGTCAGGGCCAGGTGCACGTCGCCCGTGAGGCGTTCCTCGAAGGCGACCAGACGGAAGTCGCCGAAACGGGTGGGCATCGCTACGTCCACGACGCGACGGATGAGCTTCTCGTGGCGCATCCGATAGGCGATCAGGTCTTTGATCGTGATGATGCGCATGTCGAACTTTCGGGCGATGGCCTTCAACTCCGGCACACGGGCCATCGTGCCGTCGTCGTTCATGATCTCGACGAGCACGCCGGCGGGAAAGAGACCGGCCATGCGGGCCAGGTCGACGGCGGCCTCGGTGTGTCCCGCGCGGCGCAGCACACCGCCCTCTCGGGCGCGGAGGGGAAAGACGTGTCCGGGGCGTCCGAAGTGGTGCGGGTGCGCCTCGGGGTCGGCCAGCGCGCGGATGGTTCTGGCGCGGTCGGCGGCGGAGATGCCGGTCGTCGTGCCGAAGTTGTAATCGACCGAGACGGTGAACGGAGTATCGTACAGGGCCGTGTTCGAGGTGACCATCATGTCGAGTTCGAGCGCGACGGTGCGCTCGCGCGTGAGGGGCACGCAGATGAGCCCGCGCCCTTCTTTCGCCATGAAGTTGACCTGCTCCGGAGTCACCCGCGCCGCCGCGCCGACGAAGTCCCCCTCGTTCTCGCGGTCCTCGTCGTCGACCACGATGATGAGGCGCCCCGCCCGGATGTCGGCGAGGGCGTCTTCGATGCGGTCGAATCCGTCTGTCGGGTCGTTTTCACGTTTCATGGGCGTCCGTATGCGGTTGTTCGGTGGCGCTTCGGGCGAAGCACGGGTTTGAACGGGAGGGCGAGGAGCAAGTTCTATCCTCATGCGACCTTCAAACGCGCAGCGGGCAGGGGGGAGCCCGGCGTCGTTCCGCAACCCCTCGCGGTCCCGGTCGTAGGCGCGGTCTTTCGAACGGGTTTTCCATGTTCTCGAAACAAGGGGTACGAATGAAAAAGGTTTGCATCGTTGGCGCTTCGGGAAAGCTCGGGAAATACATGGTGCAGCATGCGCTGGAGCGCGGCTATGAGGTGGTGGGCGTCTGCCGGCCCCGGAGCGTGGACAAGCTCGAAGCCTTCGCCGATCGCATCACGATCGTTCCGGGTCGGACGAACGATCCGGAGGTCATCCGCGAGGCCGTAGCAGGTTGTGACGGGGTGCTCACCGTGCTGGTCCCCTGGGGCATGGAACGGTACGCCTCGGGCACGGCCCAGGCCGTGCTCGACCACGCCCGCCCGGACGCGCGCCTGGTCTTCTCCTGTGGCTGGCACATCACGAAAGACGGGCAGGACGTGCTCACCGTGGCCGAGGCCGTGCGCAAGCTCACCGTCGCGCCGCGCCGCATCCTCCGCCTCCCCCTGCCGCGCCTGGCCGAGGGCGAAGCCGCCAACCTCACCGTCTTCGACGCCGAGACGCGGTGGACCTTCGAGGAACGCCACATCCGTTCGAAAAGCCGAAACACGCCGTTCGTCGGCTTCGAGATGGTCGGACGGGCATGGGCGGTCTATAACAAGGGCCGGTTCGTGGAGAACGAAGCATGAATACGAAAACGGACCGCCCTCCGTGGAGAAAGCGGTCCGTTTCGGTGTGTTCGGCAAAGACCGGTTAGTTGCTCATCTCACGAAGCCGTTCGAGCGCGCTCAACGTCCGGTCGAGGAACGAGTCTTCGTTTGCGCGCAAGTCGGCGCCGGTATTTTTGCCCATGCGTTCGAGCGCCTTGCCCGTGCGGTTTTGGCGGTCGAGGCGTTTGGCGAGGAAGACCTCGACGCCCGAGGCGGCTTGCGCGGCGGCGGCGCTGATCTGCGCGTCCGGCCAGTATCCCCGAAGCTCCTGGAGCGCCGTGGCGATCAGTTCCCCTTCGGGACTCTTGTGCTCGACCAGAAGGTTGGTGTAGTAGCCGATGGCTTCGCGCTTTTCGTCGTCCACGGGTCCGCCGAGAAGGTGCGTGCGAAGCATGAGGGCCGCCGCTGTCTGGTCACGCAGGTGCTGAGGGATTTCGGAAGGCGAAGCCAGTTCCTCCCGAAAGGCTTCGTGCGCTTCTCGCCAGTCTTCGGCGCCGGTAAGGATGCGATAGAACCTGCCCATCACTGCATTGGCGGCTTTGCTCCGCTCCATCAGGGTTTGCCGGGGAATCGGAGTATTGCTAAAGGCTTCCGGGCTGCTCATATGCACCGTGAGATCAGCGGTTAACAGGGAGGCTCGAGGTTCTTCAGCAGAAGAGGGTGTGTCGTGGCATCCCGCTAAAACATACAGGGTCAAGATGCCGACTATAATCTTCATCTTTTTCATGGCAAAGGTCTCATTTCGTGGAAGGAAGTCCAGCTACGGAACACACTAAAAGCAGATGGCAGGTACTTCATCACCGCCAATAACACCATCTGCATAAAAGCCATCGTCACAATACATGGCCCATGTGGTATAATCTCCATCGTCATAGTAAGTGGCGCTGATTGCGCAACCATCCCAGTATGAATTGCAGCTTTCCGGTTTGGCTAAGCTCCGTGGGATCGCTATGCTTGTCAGGAAGACAAGTATAAGGCTCAGGCAAATAAAGCGTTTTCGCATGGCTCTGGAGGGTTGATATTAACGAAAGAAATAATTACCAGATGATATAAAAGTCTTACTTTGGGAGCCTATACATTTTCTTCCATCATTTTCTTCCCCACGCGCTTGGTGTGCGTCCGGTCCGGCGCTTGAAGGCGCGGGCGAACGTGGAGTAGTTCTCATAGCCGACGGCGAAGGCCACGTCGGACAGCGCGCAGGCCTCGTGGCGCATCAGGCGCAGGGCCGCCTTGATGCGCAGGCGCTCGACGTAGGCGTGGACGGTCATGCCCAGGTGTCGCCGGAAGCGGGCGTGGATGCGGGCGCTGCGAAGAGCACAGGCGTTGAGAGCGCCGGTGACGGTCAGGTCCCGGTCGAAGAGGTGCGCGTGCAGATAGGCGAGCAACGTTTGCACGTCCGGCGGTAAAGCGGACGTGTCGCGCGAAGATACCTCACGGAGAAAGACGGCCTTTTCAGTTTCCGGAAGCGGGTACGGCATGGAAGGTGCGGGCGGGTGAGCCGGCGGAGGAGCGCTCAGAGGGAAGGTCCGTCCCGTATAAACACCGCGACGGGGCGAATATAACCTTGTGGGCCGCCCCTTCCATGAATCTTCACATGAGCGTCGAGCGGACAAATTCGATTTTGTATAACGCTATTCGAATAGCGCCTTTTTCATGTGTCGTGCGTATTGCGTAAGGGGGCATAAACGGGTAGAGGAGGCAACTTTACGCACTACGCACTACGCACTACGAAATACGTCCCCGCGAAACGACATTCCCGGATTGAATCGGTATATCCCCATGCATCATGTCCGGGATCTTCCGGTCAACTTTTTCCTCGTATGGCCCGGCGGCGGGCTGGATGCGACGGAGAAGCGGCGCGCGGCGCTCGGATGCCTGATGGCGCTCGCGCTCGTGGCCGCCGTGGTGGGGGGCCTGGCGTACGCGCTGGGTTGAGCGGCGCGGTTCACCGGCCCACTTTGAGGCGGCGGGCGAGGCTCTTCGGGAGGCGGGCATGGAGGATGCGGGCGCACGTGCGCTCGACGTCGTACGGCGCGCGGACGAGTTCGTACTCGAACGTCTCGGTGTCGAAGAAGGCGAAGCCGAGGCGCGGGTTGTTGTCGCGCGGCTGGCCCACGCTGCCCACGTTGATGAGGAAGCGGTAGCCGGGCCGGACGCGGAGCACGCCGAGCCTGTTCGCCATCACCGCCGGGATGTGGGTGTGTCCGATGAAGCACACGTCGGTGGTGAAGTGCTCGAACTGCGCCTGCGCGATGAGGAACGTGTCGATGCGCTGCCACTGCTCCGGCAGGTGCGGCTTTCGTCCAATAACGAGAATTCTTGTACTCTTGCGCGTTCTCGATACGGGATCTTTGTGCATTAGATCATACACCCAAAGGAGGGGCGATGCGGATCACAAGGAAGGTGCTTTTGGGGCATCATTGATTGAAGGAGTTGCTGCTCATAAGTCACAGCCGTGCCCGGCAGACCGGTTTGTTCATGTATTGAGAAACTATTCCAAACCACTGTTTCCTCTGCTTCAGGGCGGTGTCATTTCATCAACGTTAGTTTTTGCGTGAAGGTATGCACGGCACCGCTTCCGGAGGCTATCTGTGCTCGTATCAAGTAGAGTCCGCTCGCGATAGCGCCAGCGTCGAAAGACACCGCGTGACGCCCTGCTTCGTAGCGTCCGTCGGCCAACACTGCCACATGCCGTCCCAGCACGTCGTAAACCTCGATCCGCACTTGGCTTGTCTCCGGTAGCGCAAACGGCACAGTCGTCATCTGTTCGAACGGATTCGGATAGGTCGGCTCCAACGCAAATGCTACCGGCAGTATGCGGCCGCTTAGAGCCACCACCTCCGTTTGCAAATTCGTTGACGGCGGTCCGACGGCTAGGTGCGTCAGGCTCGGCTCCTCTTGCAGCAGCCGAAGCTGGGATTCTACTTCGATCAGCATGTCAACTAATTCGGAGTGGGCAGTGGTCAACCGCCGCAGTTCGCCCAGCACCTCCTCTGCCTCGGCGTAACGTTCTGCCAGTTCCAACACGTTCGCCTTCGCCAGGAGCAGTTCCTGCCGCTCCCACACGCCTCGGACTTGGGGCGTGTACTCGGTAAGGTGCGTCCAAGCCTCAACATAACGTCCATGGCGCAGGGCATCTTCCACCACCAACCACCGCGCCCGATCCGCTACTGCCTGCGGAACCTGTCCCCCTTCTGCGTGCTCAATCAGTCCGGCGAAAAAGGCCATAGTGCGTGGCTTTTGTCCAAGCACATTGTCCCGGTCGCTCTGCTGAAGCCGGTACAAGGCCGACAGCGCCGCCGGTTCCAGTGCGGCAACCGAGAGCCCTTCGAGGTGGCTGCGCGTAGTCTCCAGGCGCTGGTCTAAAGCATTGAGATACTCGACGGCTATGACGACTACGCTTTGTTGTGCCGCCGCCTCGTTGAAGAGGTAATGGGCGAAATCCACTGTGCCGTAGAACTGGCTGCTAGTGGGTGGGCCGCCCCAGTAGTTTTTGTGCGCGATGACGTCGTAACTGCTACCGTTGTAGATGTACTTGCCCGTTAGACCGGGATCCGACGTGTCATAGAAGTTATTATAGCCACCCTTGCACTCGGGAGCTAAGCGTGGGGCGAATTCACCATTGCAGTAGCTAGGGGCGTACTCGCCAGCGTTGAAACTACCGCTGCCAGTAACTTTGACTTCATGGTCATCGTTGTTACGAATTGTATTTCGCTTGTCGCCACCGAGGTCGAGCCAGCCGAGAGTCCCCACTTCGAGGCCGCCTCGGTCCGAGGCAGCCGTTGAGTTTCCCTCAATGAGGTTGTCGCGGACGTCGGTGCCAGTGGCGTTGTATAGGTAGAGGCCAGCATAGCCGTTGTCTGTGAGCATGTTGTTGGAGAGCAGCGGCAGGTCGGCGTTGGAGGCGTAGATGCCGTAGCGGCTGTTGTTGGAGAAGTCGCTGTCGGAGATATAGGTGAGGCTGCGCCCGCCGTCGCTGTAGTTGGCGTAGGCATAGAGGCCGTATTGGGCGCCGGTGGAGGTGACATGGGTGAGTGTGTTGTTCCGGCTGCGAATATAGAGGTTGCGGTCGCCGCCGTCGAAGAGAGTGTACTGGAAGGTGTTGTTGTCTCCTCGCAACTCAATGTATTGCCAGGCCAAAGCACCCTTCCGCATGAACGTCACAGGGTCAGTTGCGCTTCCTTCTGAAAGGATGTATGATCCTGGATCGAAGATGATTTTCCTGCTTGCCGCCATCTTGATTGTCGCACCTGCCTTAAGGTGCCAGAAGCTGCCGTTCCTGATGTAGATGTCGGCATCCGGCAGTTCTACCGTTCCACCATTTTCCACCATCAGGAATGATCCGTTATCGAACGTGAGCGAATTGGAACTTGAATTTTTGTACAGTCCTTCATTCTTGACAAGGATACAGGAGGAGGTGCTGAAACTGAAATTGCCGTTCCGATCATCAAGTGTGCCGCCATCTTCGATGATCTCGCCATCGTCCTCCAGGATTACCGTTGCTCCAGGTTGGATAACCAGTACTGTGTTGTCTTTTAAGGTCAGGTTTTTCGCATTTTTGATTCGTAATATGCCTGTTAGCTCAATCGTAGTATTAAAAATGCCATCGGGCTCTACCGTTACATCACCGACGATGTTGATCTCTCCATCCCACTTGTTGCTCTTGTCGATCGTCCCGGCGATGTCTGGCCCGGTGTAAAAATAAATTTGCTCAACATCGGAATTCCCCGTTGGGTCGATTATTTCGACTTCTGCGCGGTAAAGCGTAGCCTGCTGGAGGTTGCGAATGAAATCTCCGCTGCCGCCAGTGAAGGTGTCGAAGTTGTTAGTCGCCCATACGTTGAAGACCGTAGGACTGAGCGTCGTGCCAGGCCCGAAAATAGTATTAACACCGGTATTATAGCCGCCATTCGTATGATCCTCGTTGCTGAAATAGTCAAACTCCATCACATTCGTGTCGACCACCGGACCGAAATTGATTTCATCGAACGTGTCGACTTGGACGAAAGTCGGCATCGTGGTCGAGGTGGAGTTGCTCGGTGTGTCTTCTAGATCGGCCAGTAGATCGATTTCGGTTCGGGCCGCTATCCCATCGCCCGTTCGGATCGGGTCGATGTAGGTCCCTGAGCCGGCGGTAATCTCCGTGTTGGAACCATTTGGATAGAGTGCAATGTCGTTGATCTTGGGCGAACTGAAATCGGAATACGGATTCAGCCCGCGCGTGTCCCAGTAAATTCCCAGCGGATTGCCGAATCGATCTTCAAAGTGAAGGTGGTCGGCGGAGATGTTCTGGACGTGGGCAATGGGAAGTTGGCGCGGATGAAACCAGATACCCGTTGCTTGATCGCGGGTGCGCACTGTGATGCCCATGCAGACTCCATCGACGATGAAATCGCCCGACAACACCTCGATGTCGTCGACATGAATAAACCGAAAGGCCTCCTCCACTTCATAGCCAGCCCAGCGGGAGTCGGTAGCGACGATGTGTCCGCTGGATTCGGCATCGAGCACGGTGACGAATTCGCAGTAACCTGGAGTTGATTCTGGCAGAATGGTCGGGAAGTAAAGTTCCGTTCCGGCAGCATAGGGCATATCAACGCCCTCATGGAAATGGGTCGTTCGATATTCCCCGACGGTGCCACTGACCAATGCGCCGGCACTCGAGGTGCCAGGGTAGCTATCTGGGTCGTGAATAGGCCAGATGTAGGTCTCCTCTTCAGGCCCATACTGTGCCCATACCGTCGATGTGAAAAGGGGGAACAGGAGCAATAGGCTCAATAAGATAGTTTGGCGTGTCCGCATGGAAATAGCTGCTTGCTGTTTGATGCAATGTAGATGGTGTGCGATCCCGGCCTGATTGGTGTATCTGAAAAGGTTCTTCACCAAAGGCGGACACAGACTGCCTACTCGGTCTGCGAAGACAGGAGATAGTTCAGATCTCCATTCACGGGGTCTAATTGCCTGGAAAGGAGAGAGCAGCTTGTAAGGATTAAAGACCTAAGATGTAGATGCTGTCGGCGGCACGCGCCAGAACAACCTTTCCGCCTGTACCTATTTTGACGACAAACTCTCGGAGCGGAATCTGCAAGTTAGTCGGAAAGGTATATTGGCTCCGCCTGGCCAACTCGGCGTCGAAGAAAAAGACGACGCGAGGATCATCCAGACCGCGATCTATAAACCGGCCTTGCCGTTTGGTGGGATGAATGACGGCGGCGACAGCCACTTCACCGTATGTGTTGAGATCGAGTCCATAGATCTCGGCAGCGGTATCTTCAAAACGGTGGCGTTCGAGGCTCCGGACCGTTCGGTTCAGGCCCGTCATACCGTCGAAAAGATGCACCTCGCTCCCGCGAGATGCCGCCAGAAAAAGCTGGCTTTTCCCGGCAAAAGTTAGGTTTAGGAAGGGTATGTAATGCAAGTCGGTGCGTCGAATTTCATTCCCATCCTGATCAAGCAGGAGGAGGGAGCTTCGCGGCGTCGGTGTCTGTCCCCAGGTGAGGGCTTTGGTATTTCTTCGGTGGGGAATGGCCGGTAGATCTCCGGGTCTCGTGAATGGGATGGGGGGCAGTCCTGCGGTACGACGTCGACGGTTCTCGGTGATCCACGCCCGCCGGGCCTCGGCGATGCGCTGTTTTCGCTCAGTGAGGATCCGTTTGCGTTCTGCCCTGAACGCATCGTTTGCCGGATCGATAACGAAGGCGGCTAACGCTGACCGGCGGCCATCCCGGCTGAGCGCCAGCGCTCCGCCGACCGGAGCGGCATGATCAATCTCCCGCGACCATTGTGTCCGGCCTTCGATGTCAAAGCACGAAAGCAGGATGTTCCGCTCCTGCAGTGAGGCTACTAACACCATCCTTCCCGATTCGGAGAGCACCACGTCTCGTATGTGCCGGATCCGATGTTTCGCCGTGCGACGGCCCGTTGTCAACGAATAAAAGGACAGTATGCCCGAAAATTTATCAGACGTTATGAAATGCATGCCATCGTTCGAGATCTGGATCTGCCCGGAGAGATCCGCGAACTGACCTAAGGTCCGTCCTGCTCTGTCGTAGAATTGTGCGCTGTAACTTCCGTCTTCCTGGTCGTGCGCTGTAGGAGCGGACAAGCGGGCTTCAAGCCGGCCATTGGCGGAGTAGACAAACCCCTCGTCGCGGCTGGTCCTGGCTAACAACGACCGTAACTCGATCATCTGGACGGCCGTGGCACGCAGGGCGTTCGCTCGGGCATTGTACGGAATGATCTCTTTGACTAACAGGGTTTCATCCTGTGCCGATGCCCGTATGCTTGTGGCTGTTAGGCTCAAAAATGAGAAGATTAGTATATATATAAATCTTGTGTTTGTCATTTGTGATTAACTTTATGTGATTTTGTCGTATGTACATCCAGAAAATTCAGCGCCTTTGATTTGTGGTTTTTTTGATGTGTGAAGTTTTATTTCCGACAGGCATAGTCGTATTTGGTAAACTCAACGGGATTGCGAAGCGCTTGCAAAACATATGAAATGCAAACGGATGCAACCAACGCATTTCCTTTCATCATTTTCTTCCCCACGCGCTCGGAGTGTGCCCGGTCCGGCGCTTGAAGGCGCGGGCGAACGTGGAGTAGTTCTCATAGCCGACGGCGAAGGCCACGTTGGACAGCGCGCAGGTCTCGCGGCGCATCAGGCGCAGGGCCGCCTCGATGCGCAGGCGCTCGACGTAGGCGTGGACGGTCGAGCCCAGGTGCCGTCGGAAGCGGGCGTGGATGCGGGCGCTGCGAAGAGCACAGGCGTCGAGAGCGCCGGTGACGGTCAGGTCCCGGTCGAAGAGGTGCGCGTGCAGGTAGGCGAGCAGCGTTTGCGCGTCCGGCGGTAAAGCGGACGTGTCGTGCGAGGACAGCTCACGGAGAAAGACGGCCTTTTCAGTTTCCGGAAGCGGGT
>JALSSK010000246.1 GCA_026984335.1 Rhodothermales bacterium | reverse complement strand
ACGGAGTGGCTGCACCGGTACTGGGCGGACAATCCGATGCCGCTTCGGACGCGGCTCTTTGCCTATCTGCCCGAGATCGCGCGCCGCGTGTCCGGGCCGAAGGCGGGGCTGGTCAACTGGATCAACGGGCGTTGGCCGGTGCGGCGGCTGCTCCACCGCACGCTCGGCATTCACCGGCGGCGGAAGATCCCCCCCTTCGCGCGCGTGCCCTTCACGAAGTGGTTCGCCCGGCAGAGGTGGCGCGACGACGGACCGCCCGTGCTCCTCTTCCCCGACACGTTCCACAACTATCAACACCCCGAAGTGGCCCGCGCCGCCGCCGTCTTTCTCGACCGCGCCGGGTATCGCGTCTCATTGCCCGAGGGGCCCGTTTGCTGCGGGCGGACGTTGCTCTCGAAGGGGCTGGTCAACGAAGCGCAGATCCGCGCGCTCGACGCTGTGGAACGGCTCTACCCTTTCGCCGCGCGCGGCGTGCCCATCGTGGGGCTGGAGCCGAGCTGCATCCTCACCCTGGCCGACGAGTTCCTCACGTTGCTGCCCGGCGACCCCCGCGCCCGCGCCGTGGCCGACGCCGCGCTTACGTTCGAGGAGTTCGTGGCGAACGAGGCCGCCCTGGGCGCGCTCGACGCCCTGGCGTGGACGCCGGCGCCGCGCCGCCTCCTGCTGCACGGGCACTGCCATCAGAAGGCGCTCGTCGGCACGGGACCCTCGGAACAATGCCTCTCATTGCCCCCGAACTACACCGTGGAGACGGTCGATGCCGGCTGCTGCGGGATGGCGGGAGCCTTCGGGTATGAGAAGGAGCACTGGGAAGTCTCGCTGGCGATGGCCGAGCGCGTGCTGGCGCGAGAGGTGCGCGCGGCTTCGGACGACACGCTCATCGTCGCCGCCGGGGTCTCGTGCCGGGCGCAGATCCACGACGCCGCCGCGCGCGCGGCATGGCATCCGGCGCAGGTGCTCCTCGACGCACTGACCGGGTAGCCGAGGTCTCCGCTTACGTTTGTGTTGCATTTTACAGGTGCTTTGTTTATTGTTTGTTAGAACCAATCAGCACCGCTTTTTCTGCGCCCTAATCACCCGCCCGTAACGGCGCGACGCTCCTGCTGTGAGCCTCTTGCGGGAAATGCTCCCGAGAGGGCCTTCGTGCCCCCCCGTTCTTTTTCATAGCTCGAAAAGGTGGGGCCGGTCTGGCATCTCCGGTCTCCGCCGCTTCTCGTCCCTTCTCTTTCCATTCACCCCGAGGTAGTGTCATGAGAAGATTCGCGATCATCACTGCAACGTTTCTGTTCGCCTGCGCCTTTGTTTTTCCTCTTCAGACGCAGGCGCAGCGGTCCCGGGTTCGTGTGTCGGCCAAAGGAAAGCGGGCGCACATCGCTCGCAGCGCTCCGGCAGATCTGCTTTATGATCAGTTCGACAACCCGGGCTTCACCTCCATTGCCTCCCAGCAATTTCCCGACTTCGGCGGGTCCGTGCTTCAGTCCGCCGATGACTTCGACGTGCCGGCCGGGGAGACGTGGGACGTCGACGGCGTCAACGCGCTCGGCCTCTATTTCAACTGCGTGACCTGCGGCCCGACGCCCACCGTGGACGTGATCTTCTACGCCGACGCGGGCGGCATGCCCGGCGCCGTGGAGTGCGACTATCAGAACATCGCCTATTCCGACCTCGACGGCGACCCCCTGGCGACGCTCTTCGACATCAACCTCCCCTCGGCATGCTCGCTCGGCGAAGGCACGCACTGGGTCTCGGTCATGGCCGACATGGACTTCGGCCAACTCGGGCAATGGGGCTGGACCGAAAACGACACCCAGCACGGCAACGTGGGGCAGTTTCAGGATCCCGACGACCTCCTCGGCGACGGCTCGTTTTGCGAATCATGGACGGACGTGAACGTGTGCACGACCGGCGGTCCCGACTTCGCCTTTCAGCTTGAAGGCGTCATCGGAGGCGGAGGGGGCGGCGGCGATGACTGCGACGCCTTCACCGACGTCACGATGATCGACAGCTACGGCTTCGAGTGGTGCTGGGATCGCACGAACATCGACGGAGCCGTCGGGCCGGTCGATCTCGTCTGCGACGCCGACGGCTGGGTCGACGCCGAACTGAGCGGGGCCGTGGTCAATGCGTATCCGTCGGCGTCCTCCACGGCCGCCGTGTGCAAGTCCGACCCCAACTTCCTCGAGGAGCGCGTGGCAGAGATCAAGGCCGTCAACCTCGCCGCCGATGATTGCTTCCTGTTTTCCGACTGGTTCGTCTATGACGGTTCCCGGGAGGGGCATCTGACCTACAGCGGCGCGTGGACGAGCTATTGCGGCGAGGAAGAGCTTTCGACCGGTGTGTGGAGCGGCACGTTCGACGTGTCCGGCTCGCAGGCTCCGCCGCCGGCGGCGGTGGGGCCGCAGAGCGGCGCAGCGGCGCTTCGCGCGGCCAGGGCCGACGCGCCCCGGCTCGCGGCGGCCGTGGCCGAAGCAGGCGTTCCGACCACCTTCACGCTGGAGCAGAACTACCCGAACCCCTTCAACCCGACCACGCAGATCGCCTTCAGTCTCCCCGAAGGGGCCGACGTGACGCTGAAGGTCTACAATATGCTGGGCCGCGAAGTGGCCACGCTCGTGCAGGGATACCGGGCCGCCGGACGCCATCAGGCGACCTTCGACGCGACGGACCTGAGTGCGGGCGTCTACCTCTATGTGATCCGCGCGGGCGACTTCACGGCTACGAAACGGCTGACCCTGCTCAAATAAAGCAACGCGCTTCGGAGGACCCAAGCCGCAGCGTGGGGAATGCGCGCCAAGCCATCGCGCGCAAACTGTCGGCGAGGGCCGGGCGGCGCGTTCCGCTCG
>JALSSK010000245.1 GCA_026984335.1 Rhodothermales bacterium | reverse complement strand
CCGGCGGACGCTGGTGGCGGCGTGCGCCAACGTGGTGGAGGCTTCGGAGGAGGCGCTCCAGGAAATGCGCGCGGCACTCGAAGCGCTCGACGTGCCGCGCCTGATGGCGCTGTTCAACGGCGAGCGCGTGCGTATGGAGGGCAAGGGCGCGGTGCTCGTGGCGCTCATCGCGGCGCTTCACCGGCGGGCCAACCACGCGGAGATCGTGCGCCTGCAGCCGCCCACGGAGGAACGCCCGGGCTTCGTGGGGGCCGTCATCAGCCGGGCCTGACGCCCGATTTCCGTTCACACAGCGAGGACGCATCGTGGCCGTTCCTCCTCAGACATCCGGGGTTCCTCCGCGCGTCGCGCTCATCGGGGCGGGAGCGCTGGGCACGGCGCTGGCCCGACGCCTGGCCGCGCGCGGCTACCCCGTCGCCGCCGTCCTCAGCCGCACCGGGGCCTCGGCCCGACGCCTGGCCGCGCGCGTGGGCGCGCCCGTCGCCGGCGCCTCGCTCGCGGCGCTCCCCGACGAAGCGACGCTGGTGCTGTGCTGCGTGCCCGACGAAGCCCTCGCCGGACTGGCCGAACGGCTGTACCTCCTCTCCCGCGACTGGACCGGGACGACCGTGGCGCACACGTCCGGCGCGCTCACCTCCGAAGCGCTGGAGCCCCTGGCCCTCCTCGGCGCGACGACGCTTGGCTTCCACCCGGTGCAGACCTTCACCGAGGACACCCCGCCCGAGGCCTTCGAGGGCATTTACGTCGGCCTCGAAGGGGACGCACGCGCCCTCGCCTTCGGCAGGCGGCTGGCGGCGGACCTCGGCGCGCACGCCGTCGTCATCCCGCCGGATGCGAAGGCGCTCTATCACCTCGCCGCCGCGCTCGCCTCCAACTTCTTCGTCACGCTGATGGCGCTCACCGCCGAGACGCTCGCCGCCGCCGGGATCGAAGCGGACGCGCGCGCGGCGCTCGTGCGCCCGCTCGTCGAAGGCGCGTGGCGGAACCTGGCCGCGCATACGCCGGAGGAGGCGCTCACCGGCCCCATCGCGCGCGGAGATCACGGCACCGTGGCGCGTCACCTCGAAGCGCTGGCCGACGCCCTGCCGCACCTCGTGCCCGTCTACGCCGCGCTGGCGACCGAGACCGTGCGCGTGGCCGTGCGCGGCGGCAAGCTCGCCTCCGGCGACGCCGAACGCATCCTCGCGCTCCTTCAGAAAGCCCTCGACACGCCCCGGGACCCGCTCCTTTAACGCGCGGACCGGTGATCCTTTAACGCGCGGACCGGTGAAACGTCGGGCTCGCGCTTCCATCGGCTGAACGCCCGAAAATGGAACCTGCGGGCAACGAGCGGGTACGCGGGCGGTTGTTCACGAAAGTAGCGCGATCCGAAAAACATCTATGGCAAGCGATCCTCCGTTCCCCCTGAGGTCGAAGCGAGCGCCTTCGCACGGCGCGCCGGTGGTCCGGCGCAAGCGGGGGCGGCTCGCGCCGGTGCGCGCGCACGCGGCGGAAGCCGTGGCGGAAGCGCCGCCGTGCGCCGAGGTGACGCGCACGCGGGCGCTCGCCGCCGAAGGCGTCTTCGACACGGCCTCCTGCCAGTCGGTGGGCGTAGCCGTGCTGCGGGTGCTGGCGCGCATACGGGCGCGCGAGCAGGCCGTGGCTTCCGCGACGATGTCGCTCGGGCAACGGGAACGGCTCTCCGAGATGATCCTGGCGCTCGACGCCCTGGCCGAGGCGTTGCGCGGGGCGCTCCGCGCGCCGGGGTGGAAGATGATGGACCTCGACCCGGAACCCGAGCCCCCGGACGTCGATGAAAGCCTGTGGTGGTACGCGCTTGCCGAGGCGCTTCAGGCGCTCGAAGCGGGCCTCCGGCAGATCGCCTCGATGGTCGCCGGGCAGCCGAGGCCGAGCGCGGCGCGCACCCTCGCCGCCCTCGTCGCCCGGGTGCTCCGGCGGCACTACCACGCCCTCCTCGCAGAAGCCGAACACTGGATGGGATGATGTCCGACCCGCTCGAAACCCTTCTTCAGACCGACGACGCCGACGTCGAGGCGCGGTGGCGACAGCTGACCGCGTGGCTCCGGGAACGCTTCGACCGCGAGCCGACCCTCGAGACGACGCTCTTCCTCATCGGCATTCAGGCGCGGGGGGTGGGCTTCGAGCCGAAGCTGCCGAAGGCGCGCAAACAGGCGCTCATCATGGAAGGCGCCTATGTCGTCTTCGAGACCCTCGGCCTCTATGAGCGCGTGGGGATGGACGCCGACGGCTTCTGGATCCGCGAGCGCATCCGCCCGCTGCCCGCCCTCTCCGTCGAAGCTCAGGAGAAGCTGCTCCGCCTCGCCATCCTCCGGTATTTTGAGGAAACCCTGCCGGCCTCCGAACGTGTGTGAAGCCGCGCGCCCCCGATAACCGAACGCATTCCCCGTTTTTCCATGATGAACCTGCGAACCCGAATCCTCCTCTGTGCGCTTCCGCTCGCGTTCCTCTTCGGTTGCGGAGAAGCGCGAACGAATCAAGCCTCCGTTGACGCCCCGGCTGCCTCCGAGGCCGAGACGCCCCCCGCCCCCCCCGAAAACCTTCCCCGAAAAACCGAAGCCATGCCCTCCGAAACCGACACGCCGAACCTGCCCGAGACCAATTTTTATGAGATCGACACGCGGTTCGGCCGCATGGTCATCCGGCTCTATGACGAGACACCCGCGCACCGGGACAACTTCAAGAAGCTCGTCGCCGAGGGCTTCTATGACGGGACCACGTTCCACCGCGTCATCGCGGGTTTCATGATTCAGGGGGGCGACCCCAATTCGAAGGACGACGATCCGTACAACGACGGGCAGGGCGGTCCGGGCTATACGATCCCGGCGGAGTTCAACCCGAAACGCTATCACAAGCGCGGCGCGCTCGCGGCGGCCCGGCAGGGCGACCCGGTGAACCCCGAGCGTCGCTCGAGCGGGAGCCAGTTCTACCTCGTCCACGGCGGCAACCCCATCGACGAGGCGATGCTCGCGCAGATCGAACAACAGGTCCGCGCAGCCTCGCACATCCCCGACTTCCGGTTCTCCGACGAGGCGCGGGCGGACTATCTCGCCCACGGCGGCGCGCCTTTCCTCGACCTGCAGTACACCGTCTTCGGCGAAGTCGTCGACGGCTTCGACGTGCTCGACCGCATCGCGACGACCCCCACGGCGAAAAGCTCCGGCCGGCGCGTCCATCCGGCCCTCGCCGACCAGCCGCTCGAACGCGTCGAGATGACCGTCCGCCCGCTGGAGACGTATCCGCAATAGGCGGCCTCCCCCGGCGGGCGCGGCAAGTTTCTCGAAAAAACAACCCCGCCGCCGCCCCGGAAGCCCCGCCGACCTTTATTTTAAAAGACGCGGCCCGCGCGGCTGCGTCTTTGCTTTTCACCTCGACCGATCCGAACCATGACCGACCGACCGATGTCCGAACAGGAGCGCCGCCGCCGCGAAGAGCGCGCCCTTCTCGAAGAACGGGGCGTCAACCCGTATCCGTATCAGTGGAACGTTACGGCGCGCGCCGCCGAGATCCTCGAACGGTTCGACGACGAGCGGCATCAGCCCGGCGAGGACGGCGTGGCGAAGGAGCCTTTCCGCGTCTCCATCGCGGGACGCATCCTCTCGAAGCGCGTCATGGGCAAGGCGTCGTTCTTCCACGTGCAGGACGCCACGGGGCAGATCCAGGTCTACATCCGCCGCGACGACCTCCCGGAAGGCTTTTACAATCAGGTCTTCAAAAAACTGCTCGACATCGGCGACATCGTGGGCATCGAGGGGTTCGTCTTTCGCACGCGCATGGGCGAGGTGTCGGTGCATGCCGAGCGGCTCGAACTGCTCGCGAAGGCGCTCCGTCCGTTGCCCGTCGTCAAAGAGGTCGAGGGCAAGGTCTACAACGAGGTGACGGACAAGGAATTCCGGTATCGCCGGCGGTACGTGGATCTGATCATCAACCCGGAGGTGCGCGAGGTCTTTCGCCGCCGGGCGCGGATGATCACCACGCTCCGCCGCTTCCTCGACGCGCGCGGCTATCTGGAGGTGGAGACGCCGGTGCTTCAGCCGGTCTACGGCGGGGCCTCGGCGCGGCCCTTCCTCACGCACCACAACGCGCTCGACATGACGCTCTACCTCCGCATCGCCGACGAGCTGTACCTCAAGCGCCTCATCGTCGGCGGCTTCGAGGGCGTCTATGAGATCGGAAAGGACTTCCGGAACGAGGGGCTCAGCCGCTTCCACAACCCGGAGTTCACCATGCTCGAGCTCTACGTGGCCTATAAGGATTATTTCTGGATGATGGACCTCGTCGAGGAGATGCTCGAGCACGTGGCCGTCACGCTTCACGGCGCGCCGGAGGTGACGGTGGGCGGGCGCACGATCTCCTTCGCCCGTCCGTGGCCGCGCCTTCCCCTCTTCGAAGCCATCGAGCGGGAGACGGGGCGCGACCTCTACGGCAAGAGTCGCGACGAGCTGGCCGCCGCCGCCGAGACGCTCGGCCTCGAGATCGACGAGACGATGGGCAGCGGCAAGATCATCGACGAGATCTTCGGCGCATTCGTCGAGCCGAAGCTGATCCGGCCGACGTTCGTCATCGACTATCCGGTGGAGCTGAGTCCGCTGGCGAAGCGGCACCGGTCGAAGCCGGGGCTGGTGGAGCGCTTCGAGGTGATCTGCAACGGGAAAGAGCTGTGCAATGCCTTCAGCGAGCTCAACGACCCCGACGACCAGCGCGCGCGCTTCGAGGAGCAGGCCCGCCTCCGCGCCGGCGGCGACGAGGAGGCCATGCAAATCGACGAGGACTTTCTCCGCGCGCTCGAATACGGCATGCCCCCCACGGCCGGCCTCGGCGTCGGCATCGACCGCCTGGCGATGCTCATGACCGACCAGTACTCCATCCGCGACGTGATCCTCTTCCCGCTCCTCCGCCCGGAAGCCTCGGCCGCGGCCGAAGGACAGGCGACCGACGAGAACGTGCACGTCTTCCGGGATGCGGAGGGCTGGGGCTGGCGCTTCGTCCGCGACGACGTGGCGACCGAGAGCAGCCGCTTCGCCAAACGCGACGAGGCCCTCGCCGAAGCCCGGCGCGCGGCGCAGTCCGAAGGCGTGGAGGTGGTCATCGACGACGAGGCGTGAGTCCGGCGCGGCGACCCGGCCCCCGGCGCGGCCGCTGCGCTTCATCCTGCACCCAACCATGCCCGAACCGCTCTCCGCTCCACATGACGCTCCGGATCAGGCGGGCTATCTCGAGCTGATCCGGCGCAACGTGTCTTTCCGGCGGCTGTGGCTCGGCAACATCGTCTCGCTCCTCGGCGACTGGTTCAACACCATCGCGCTCTACAGCCTCGTCACCGACCTGACCGGCTCGCCGTTCGCGCTCGGGGCGGTGTTCATCACGAAGATGCTGCCGTGGGCGCTGGCTTCGCCGTTTGCCGGCTTGCTCGTGGACCGCTTCAGCCGCCGCCGCGTGATGATCGTCTCGGACCTGCTCCGGGCCGTGGTGGTGCTCGGCTTCCTCGTCATCGACGAGCCGGGCGAGGTGTACCTCGTCTACGTGCTGACGACGGTGCAGGTGGTGATCGGGTCGGTGTTTCCCCCGGCGCAGAGCGCTTCGATCCCGAACCTCACCACGCCGCGCGAGCTCCTGACGGCGAACGCGCTCATGTCCGCCACGTGGTCGGCGTTGCTGACGCTGGGGGCGGCGCTCGGCGGCTTCGCAGCGGCGTGGCTCGGCCTCAAGGCGGTCTTCCTCATCGACAGCCTGAGCTATGTGGTGTCGGCGTTCTTCATCTTCCGCACCGTCATCCCGCAGGACACCGCCGCGCCGGAGGCCGCGCTTCGGGTGCGCACGGTGGTGCGGGAGATCGTCGACGGCTGGCGGCATCTGCGGGCGCGCCCGCGGGTGGGCCGGATCGCGCTGGCGAAGGGGACGTGGGCCGTGGCGGGCGGGGCGCTCGTCTATATGCTCACGTTGCTCGGCGAGGCCGTCGCGCCGGAGGCGCACGCGATGGGCATCGGCATCTTCTTCGCCGCGCGCGGCTTCGGCACGGGCGTCGGCCCGATCCTGGCGCGGGCATTCTTCAAGGACCGGCGGCGCTGGCCCGCGCTCATCGGGGCGGGCGTCGCCTTCAGCGGGCTCGCCTACGCCGCCGTGGGCTTCCTGCCGTGGACGTACGCCGTGGCCGCCGTCGTCGTCGCCGCGCACGCCGCCAGCGGAGCCAACTGGGTGCTCTCGACGGTCCTGCTTCAGGAACGCACCGAGGACCGCTTCCGCGGGCGCGTCTTCGCCACCGAATGGCTGCTCGTCATGCTCGCGGACACGGTGAGCATCCTCCTCGCAAGCCTGCTGCTCGAAAGCGCGCTCTTCGACCTGCGCTCGGGCTTCCGGCTCTTCGCCTTCCTGCAGATCCTGTGCGGCCTCGTCTGGCTGCTCGTCATCGTGCCCCGCGAGCGCCGAGACTCCCTCGCCGAGGCGCCGGGGTGAGGGCCGGGGCGGAGCGCCGGACCGGAGCCCGCGGAGCGCCGCCCGGAACCGCCGCCGGTTAACCGAAGGGGGCGTCAAAACGCGAAGGACAGGGAAAAGGACGGCTGAAAGCCGAGGTCATACACGTCGACGTTCACGAAAGAGAGGCGTTGCCGGTGTTGCCCCTGTCCGACGACGGCGACGGGCGCGCGATACCACGGGTTGTTCCGGTCATAGAGGTTGAAGACCCCCACGCGCGCTTCCAGCGCCCGCCCGCCCAGGCGGCGGCGGTATTCGAGGCTCACGTCCATCCGGTGATAGGCGCCGAGGAAGGGCGGCTCGTCGGGGTCGGAGAAGGCGAGCGCGTTCGGCGTGCCGGAGGCATAGTGCCACGCGAGGCTGCCCGTGAGGCCGGGGCGCATCGTCCATTCGAGGCGGGTGGAGAACTGCCGGCGGCGGTCCCACGGCGCGAAGAACGGCTCGCCCCCGTTGAGGGCATCGTTCCGGATCTCCATCTTCGACCACGTGAAGCTGCTCGTCCACAGCGCCGGGCCGAGCCGGTACCGGAGCATCAGTTCGAGCCCCTGCGCCCGCGCCGTGTTGTCGGGAAGCCACGGCTTGAGGAGCACGCTCTCATCCGGCGAGCGGGGCGGGAGCAGCCCATTCTCATGCTGCCGAAGGTTTTCGAAAGCTTTCAGGTACCCTTCGGCCTGAAAAAAGAGCGTCTCGGTCGCCTTCACGTAGAGGCCCGCCGTGACGTGATCGACGCTCCCCGGCGGCTCGGCGGCGGTGCTCATGATCCAGATGTCGGAGCCGTCGGCCTGTTCGAGAAAGAGGCGGTGGAGAAACTGATGGTTGCGGCTGTAGCCGAGCCCGAACGAGACGCGGCGCTCCGGGAAGAGCCGCCCCCACAGGCGCGGCGAGAGACGGACGAAGCGGCCGTTCGAGAAATAATGACCGCGCAGCCCCACGTCCAGTTCGAGCGCCCGGAACGGTTGCGCGTCGTACTGCGCGAAAGCATCGAACTGCACGGCCGTTTGCGCCACGTCGAACCGCGCCCGACGGGCCGAGTCTTCCTCATAGGCGACGTCGAAGCGATGAAGCGCATAGCCCGCCGAGAACGCGCCGCCGAAGCGGGGAACGGCGTCGAGCGACTGCGCGAGCTTGAGTTCAACGAGTGTGTTCTTCTGCGCAAACGGCGCCACGACGGGGGGCCTCATCCCCGCCGCCCCCCCGAACATGGGCACGTACGTGAAATCGTCTTTCGAGAAACGGCTGAAATACCGGCTGAGCGCGAGCGTGGTCCGGGCAAAGACCCGGTCGCCGAGGGCGCGCTGCTCGCGGAGGCTCACGGCGAGGTTGCCCCAGTCGTTCCGCGTCTCGACGGTCCGGCGCTCGAGGTGCGGCATCGCGCCGCCGGGCGCCTGCTCGACGAAGCGCTGGGCCTCGTGCCGGGCCGCATCCCCGCCGAGGTAGAGGTTGAGCGTCGTCCGCCGGCCGCTTTCCGACTCGTGATAAAACTTGCCGTGGAGGTCGAAGAAGCGGGCCGACGATGCGCCGGGAGCAAGGGCGCGTGCGCCGAGGGGCGTCGTCTCCGCCGAGAGGCTCGTCTCGCGAACCACGTTCAGCCCCTGCTCGATGATCGCGGCGTTGTTGAACCAGTCGATGGCGTTGAGGTAGGAGAGCCGCCCGGAGAGGAGCCAGCTCCCGCGCCCTCCGCCCCACGGCCCTTCGAGCGTTCCCCGGATTGCCGTATTGCTCAGTCCCACCTTCTTCCGGAAGCCCGTCTGCGAGCCGGTGCGCGTGACGAACGAGAGCGTGCCGCCCGGCGGAGCCTCGAAGCGCGCCGGCGCGATGCCGTAATAGAACGCCACCGCCTGAAGCGCGTCCTCGTTGAACGCATCGAAGAGGCCGAAGAAGTGGTTCTGATTATAGATCCGCACGCCGTCGAGCAGGACCTGAAAGCCGTCGGCTTTGCTGCCGCGCACGTTGAGGCCCTGCGTGAGCGCCGTCGAGAGCGTGACCGAGGGCAGGTTCTGAAGCGCCCGCAGCACGTTGGGCTCTCCCAGCGGCGCGGACAGACCGGGCCGGAGGAGGTGACGCCACGTCGTGTCGAGGTCGGCGGCGAGGAGCGTGCCGCTGACGACCACCTCGCTGCCGCGCAACGGCTGCGGCGTCAGCCGGATGGGCAACGAGGCGGGCAACCGGCTCATCGTCACGCGGATGCGCCGGCTCTCATAACCGAGGTGCGAGGCGGTCAGGTCGAGGTACGGGCCGTCCGGAAGCCCGTCGAGGCGGAGGTGAAAGACGCCCGCCTCGTTGGCCGCCGTCCCGCGCAAACGCTCGCCGTCGCGCCAGGACACGGTGGCAAACGACAGCCGCGCGCCCGTCTCGGCGTCGAGGATTACGCCCGTGAGGATCGCGGGAGGCGGAGCCGAGGGCGCTTCCGCTTCGGTCAGGAAAACCTGCTTCCGCGCGGCGTCCACCCGAAGCTGAAGGCCGAGCGTGCGAAGGGCCCGGTCGAAGGCGTCGAGGAGATCGTCCGTCGCCGCCGTGAACGTCACCTCTTTGCCTCCGACGAGCGCGTCGCGATAGAGGAAGCGATAGCCGGTGACCCGCTCCACCTCCGCGATGACCGCGCGAAGCGGCGCGGCTTCGAAGACGTGACGGCTCTGCGCCGGAGCGGGGCGAACCGGGAGAGCGACGAGCAGGAGCAGGACCGGGATAAACGAGAGAAACGAGAGGGCGGCCTTCGGCTGCCCTCCCGTTCGTCCCCCCGCGCGTTCGGCAGGGGCATCCGGGGTCGTTATGATGCGCCGCGCATGCGCCAAACGATCTTGGTTTTAGTCCGATGAACCGGGCACGAAGCGGTACAGGTGTTCACCCGCCTTCTCGAAGCGCCCGCCCAGGACGACGCCGAGGTCGCGGAGCGCCTGCTCCGGCGGGCCGAGGAGGATGCGCCCCGTGAGCGTCTCGTGCGCCGCCGACGGCGGCGCGTCGAAGACAATGCCGTAATGGTGCGCCAGCTCGGCGAGGATCTGCGAAAGGGGACGCTGCGTGAAGGTCATCTCCCCGCGGAGCCAGTCGAGGTATTCGTCGGGGGGGGCGGGTTCGGGTGCTTCGAGCGCGCCGCTCGGCGTGATCGCGCTCCGCTGCCCCGGCTCCAGCGTCACCGCCTCGCCCGTTGCCGGGCGCTCGAAGCGGACGCGTCCGGCTTCGAGGTACACCGTCGTCTCCAGGCCCCACGTGCTCACGTCGAAGCGCGTGCCGAGGACGGAGACCAGCCCCTGTCCGGCTTCGACGACGAAGGTGCGCGCCGGGTTCGGCGTCACGTCGAAGAAGGCCTCGCCTTCGAGCCGGTACCGCATCTCCGCCGCGTCCACGCGCACGGCGTACAGGCGCGAGTGCGGGCGGAGCGTGACCGTCGAGCCGTCGCCGGCGACGAAGCGGACCGTCTCGGCCCCGGCCACCGCCACCGGCCCGGGCGCCGACGGACGCGCGAGCCACCATCCCACGGCGACGAGCACGAGCACGGTCGCCGCCACCGCCGCCCATGGCCGGACCAGACGCATCGCGTGGAACGCCGGACGGACGAGGCGAAGCGGACGAGGCTCCCGCGAACGGCGCGCGCGCCCCGCCTCGATCCGACGCATCACCTTCGCCCACACGCGCTCGGAAATCTCGGGAGCAACCTCTTCGGCCGTCTCGGCCTTGAACTGCAACAGCGCCTCGAAGAGCGCCGCCTCCTCCGCATCCGACGAAACGGCGGACGGCTCCGGAAGACGCCCCTCCGCCGACCGCTCGCCGAGGCGGCGGGCCAGCCGGAGGTCCCGGTCGTCGTCGGGAAGCATCGTTTCGTCGTTCATCGTTCCGAGGGGCGCGTGCCCGAAAGGAGTTCAAAAAACCGTGTCGGCGAAGCGCGGGGGAGCGAGACGAAGAAGCGTCGCCGCCGTCGTCCCGCTCCCCCGAGCATACCGGGGGATCATCCGCCCGAGCGCCGGCCGTGGCCCATGCCGTTGGAGCCGAAGCCGTTCGTTCTCTGCCCGAAGCCGCCCTGTCCCGCGCCGCCGCGCCGCGCGAAGGCGAGATGCCGCCCGCGGATGGTCAGCGCGTCGTGGATGAGGACGATCTCCCACTGTGTCTCGTCGAGGAGGGCTTCGAGGGCCGCCTGCTGAGCGTCCTTCAACGCGCCGAGGGCCGCGAAAGCTTCCTCGGGCGTGAGCGTGCCTTCGCGCAGCTGATCGAAGATCGCCTCACGCTCCGCCTCCTGTTCGGCGAAGAGTTCGTCCACGGCGGCCGTCTGCTCGTCCGTCAGGGCGAGCGCGTCTTTCATCGCCGCCCGCACCTGTTCGAGCATCGCCTCGCGTTCGGCCTCATGCTCGGCCCGGCGCTCCTCGATCCGCGCCTCGATCTCCGCCCGCTGCTCGTCCGTCAGCAGCGCGTCGATCTCGGCCTTGACCGCGTCGCGAAGCGCGGCCATCTCCTCGAGAAACGCCTCGTGCGAGAGCGTCCCGTCCCGCCGCGCCTCGATCAGTTCGGTAAACTGCGGCGCATACGTCTCCCGGATCGCTTCTACGGCGGCGATCTGTTCGTCGGTCAGGATGCCGTCGAAGAGGCCGCCTTCGTGCGGAGCGCCGAAGCCGCCCGGTCCCATGCCGCCCGACCCCATGGCGAAGCCGCCTCGTCTCGTCCCGAAGCCGCCCGGTCCCATGGCGAAGCCGCCCGGTCCCATGCCGTAGCCGCCGAGCGGGAAGCCCGGCTCGCCGAGCAGGCCGCCGCGCTCGCCGTACTGCGCGACCAGATCGAAGAGCCGCTCTTTTTGCTCATCGGTGAGCGTGGTCTGCAAATCGGCGGCCACGTACCACAGGAAGCCCGGCTCCCGCCCGTGCTCGTCCTGACCGGTCATCATGCGCGTCACCGAGGCCGCCTCCGAGGCCGTGAGGTTCAGATCCGTGACGAGCGCCTCGGCGAGCGCCGACATCTCGTCGGTCGTCTCCGTCGCCGGCTCGTCCTCTTCGAGCGCCGCCGTCGGGCTGTCGCAGGCCGTGAAGGCAAAAACTACGACCAGCGCAAGCAGTCCCGACATCCAGGTACGCATCTTGTCTTTCATCATCGTCCCTCAAGTGCTTTTTGTGACTGTGGACCTTCGGAGAACCGTTTCGTTCTCCCGTCTGTCCTCCATACACTTCAACCGGGGAGGCACCCCTATCCGTCCCCTCATTCGAGAAAGGAGAGCGGGTCGAGGAGGACGACGTCGTCACGTTTGCGGAGTTCCCGGAGAAACCAGCCCTTGTGCCCGGCGCCGTACGTGATGAGGAACCGCCGCCCCTCCCCCCGGTGCGCGTCGAGCGCGCGGGCGATGTTCGCATAATGCGCCGCGTTGATGTGATCCCATCCGCCGGGGCCGAGGTCGTCGTTGAAGAGGCGGTTATAAACGTCGAGTTCGATTTCCTGCGCCGCGTCATAGGCGTCGGTGTGGATCCACCGGGGGTCGTCCGGCGCGCCGCCCGCTTCGAGCGCCGCCTCCGAGCGAGCGACGGCGGCCCGGTACGCCGCCCAGTCGGAGGCGCGGGCGGGGTCGCGGCTGAGACGCTCGAGCGCGGCCTTGCGGTAGTCGTTCATCGGCGCCGTCCATCCGGCGGTGGGGATGATGGTGAAATCCATCTCCCGCGTGAGCGGAAAGAGCACGTCCACGTATTCGGGGAACCGTCGCACGCGCGGCTCCTCGATGACGCCCGTCGCCCGAAACTCGGCCATCGCCCGGTCGAAGCGGTTCGGCGGGATCTCGGTGAGCGCGTAGTCGGGGTCGATGGCGCGGATGAGGCGGCGGAGCGTTTCGAGGCCGTACCGTTCGCTCGTGCGATGAGCGCCATGGATCATGCCGAGGACCACGACCTCATTCTTCGCGCCGTCCTCCGGCTCCGGCGGCGGACGGCGCCGGCGAAGCACCGTGACCGTGCCGGAGACCTCGTTCGAGACGAGCGCGCGCCGCCCGTCCGGATGCATCCGCACGACGATGGGCTGCTCGCCCGTCTCGAGCGCGCCGACGATCCGCCGCGCGGCCACGTCGAGGATCGACACCGTCGCGCCGCCCGCATTGTTGACCACGCCGAAGCGCCCGTCGGGGGTGACGGCCACCGAGAACGGGCGCGGCCCGACGCCCTCGCGCACGCGCGCGGTGACCTCGAACGACGCCGTGTTCACGTACGCCGGCTCGTCCGCCCCGCCGCATGCCACGAGGTACGACACGCCGTCGGGCGTGAGCGCGCCGCCCTCGGGACGGGCGCATACGCGCGTCGTCGCCGCCACCCGGCCATTGAGGAGGTCGATGACCGTGACGGCGCTGTCCGTGCGGTTCGGCACGAAGGCGAGCACGCCGTCGGGCGTCACGTCGGCGGGATAAGGGCGCTTGCCCGTCCGATAGGCTCCCGCCACCCGCTCGCGCGCGGTATCGAAGACGGTGAGCGTGTCGGCAAACTCGGAGACGATGTACGCGCGCCCGGCGACGGTCTGCGGCGTGAAGAGGGACGGCCCTTTGCCCACGCGCCACGGCCCTTTCTTCCCGTCCGGCGTGATGAGCGTCTCACCGCGAAACTGCGAGACGACCCACTCCCCCGACGCCGTGGCGACGAGGTCGAGCGGCGTCTCCCCCGCGTCG
>JALSSK010000244.1 GCA_026984335.1 Rhodothermales bacterium | reverse complement strand
GAAGTACCCCGAAGGGGGGATGGGGGTCTATTCCCGCCACATGCGCCAACATGGCCTACCCCTCCGTCGCTCCGCGACACCTCCCCTTCGCATGGGGAGGGACTTCCGCGAGGCGAAGCGTGAGTTCGCCACATCCATAGCGTCTCTGCCAAAGTGATCGGGAGCGCGATTCCCCATTACGAACCATGATTCACCACACCGTCACGACGGGGAGGTCGCGCATGGTGACGAGTCCCGGCGCGGCGGCGTGCACCCGGCGCACGGCGTTCACCGCGATGGCCACCGTGGCGAGGTCGCCGTTCGTGCCGTGGAGCTTCACCTCGAGGTCGGGCGTGCCGGAGAGACGGACCGTGTCGCCGTCGTCGTCCATGGCGAGCGCGGCGATGAACGTGAGCACGGCGAACTCGCCGTCGGGCGCATAGCCGCGCGCCACCTGTTTGAGCCCCTTCACCCGGCCCGGCTCCACGCGGAAATGGTCGGTCTTGGTGAGCGTCTCCGCCACCACCGGTTCGACGCCGTCCTCATACCGCACGAGCTCTTTCCCGAGCGTGTCGAAGAGCATGGCCATCGACTGCGGCAGCCCGACGTGGCCCATGCGTCCCTCGGCCATCTTCTGCCCGAACGCTTCCACCGTCATGCCCGATCCGATCTTTTTCTGAAACGGTCCGCGCCGGGTCGAGGCATTGATGACGCGGGTGACGGCGACGTGATCGACCTTCTGACAGATGCCCGAGAGTGCGAGCGGGAGCGTGTCCATGAGGAAGCCGGGGTTGACGCCGGTGCCGAGGACCGTCTTTCCGGCCCGTCGCGCGGCGGCGTCGATCGTCTCGGCGTCGGCGCGGTCGTCGCGCCACGGGAACGAAAGCTCCTCCGAGGTCGAGACGACGTCGAGCCCGGCGTCGAGGATTTCGAGGATCTGTGGTTTGAAGAGGTCGAAGTACGAGTTCGTGGTGTGAAGCGCCACGTCGGCGTCGGTGCGGGCGAGCGCTTCGGCGAGGGCGCCCGTCACGGGGAAGCCGAGCGGCGCGTCGAGGCCGATGACCTCGCCCACGTCCCGGCCCGCCTTGGCGGGATCGATGTCCACGCCGCCGACGAGCTCGAGGCCGTCGCGGGCGGCGGCGAGGCGCGCCACGGCGCTCCCGATGGGGCCGAGGCCGTACTGAAGGACGCGAATGGGTTTCGTCATGTCGATGAAGTACCTCCGTCAGGGGTTCGATAGGGTTGTCAGAAATCGGCTTCACAAAAAGGGTTTGATCCGTCGGGCGGCGCGGCGACAGGCTTCGCCGAGGAAGGCGACGTCGTCCGCCGTATGCGCCGCCGTGGTCGCTCCGAGGCCATGCACGGTGTGGACGTTTTCGAGGAGCATGGCCAGCCGGAACACCCGCTCGCCCAACTCGTGATCGCACACATTGGGGTCGAGCACTTCGTCCGGCGTATCGAGCGCGCGACCCTCTTCATACGGAAAAAGGAGCATGTGGAGGGAGTTGTTCGGCAGATCGGCGTTCCGGTCCCCGGCGAAACGGACGGGGATGCCCTCGCCGGCGAACGCCTCGGTCACGGTCCGGCGCAAGAGCGCGGAGAGCCGTTCGAGCCTCGGGTAGATCTCGTCTTCATGGGCGACGAGGTGGGCGAGCATCGTCTTCGCGGCGAGCATGGCGGCGGGGTGTCCCGCATACGTGCCGCCTTCGAACTTCACCGTGCCGCCGCGCCCGCACTGCGCGAGCACGTCGGCGCGCCCCGCGACGGCGGCCACGGGCATCCCGCCGCCGATGGCTTTGCCGAAAGTGGTCAGATCGGGCGAGACCCCGTACGTCGCGCCCACGTTCCCCGCGCGGAAACGGAAGCCGGTGATGACCTCGTCGAGGATGAGGAGCGCGCCGTGCTTCCGCGTGAGCTCGCGCGCCGCGTGCAGGTACGCGCGGGTGGCGGGCATCATCCCCCCCGCCCCGATGACGGGTTCGACGATGAAGGCGGCGAGCCGATCGCCGTACCGGCGGAAGGTGTCGTGGAGGTGGTCGGGGTCGTTAAAGCGTGTGAGGACGACGTGATCGACGACCGTGGGCGGCAAGCCCCGGCTGTCCGCATGGTCGAAGCCGTTCTTGAAGGCGACGCCCTTGAGCGCCCACGGCTGCCCGCCGTGCCACCCGCCGCCGACCTTGAGGACGTAGTCGCGCCCGGTGAAGGCGCGGGCGAGGAGGACGGCGTTCATCGTCGCCAGCGCGCCGCTCGTGGTGAAGCGCACGCGCTCGGCGCCCGTCCGGCGGCACAGGATCTCGGCGGCCGCCACCTGGGCGCGATCCACGAAGCCCGTCTGAAGGCCGAAGCCGCCGGCAAAGGCCTGCGCGAGCGCCTCCGTGACCACCGACGGGTTGTGTCCGAGCACGTTGGCATAGTGCCCCTGCCAGAAGTCGAGGATGCGGTTGCCGTCTTCGTCCTCGACCCACGCCCCGCGCGCCCGTGCGATGCGCGGCGGAAACGGCTCGACCCACCGAAGCGCGTTGCTCACCCCATCGACGAGCACCCGGAGGGCGCGCTTCTGCACCGCCGCCGAGGTGGGCGCACAACGGGCATATTCCTCCGCCATCCGGGCCATGAGCGGCCCATAGTCACGGTTCTTCACGCGTACTTGTCCGATTGATGCCACAGGCGGAGGAAGGCTAGGAAATTGCAGGCTCTTGTGCCACCACAGCCGTGGCTACCATGCCCGGGAAAAGTCGTTTTTCCTCATTTCCTCATTCTCGCGAAGCGCCCGCCCCGGATAGGAGCAGAGGGGCGAAGGCGTCCGGAGCACACGGCCCGGAGCGGCCCGTCCGGTTCAGGCCTCCACGTCCATCAGCCTGCGCAGGAGCGCGAAGAAGCCGTACCGGGCCTTGGTTTTCAGGGTGTTTTGCAACAGCATGTGCAAGCGCACCCGCTCTTTCAGCGGCGTGATGCCGAGGTCGATCTGACGCGGCAAGCGATCCGCAAAGAAATCCGTGAGCCGGCCCACGTATCGATCCGCCCGGATCGCGTCGGACACGTGGACAGGCAACGTTGCATCGAGGAAGTGGTGGGCAAGGCTGAGGCCCAGCAGCAGAATCCGCTCACCGTGCGTGACGCGCGCCCGCGCCATGACCTCTTCCCAGTCGAGTTCGGGGTTGGCTCCGACAAACTCCGCCACGTCACAGACGTACTTGAGCGTCTCCCACCGGTTTTTCTCGCCGTGATAACACAGCATCTGCAAGAGGTCCGGCGCATCGAGACTGGGGATCTTCTCGCCGTCGATGGTGATCATCCGCGTCCGCCGCCACAGCGTGTCGAAGTCCGGCGCATAGTAGTACAGCAGCGGCATGATGCCGATGTGCACGTCGAGATTGAACGTGCCGCCGCCGCGTTGCATGGGCAGTTGTCGTCCCTGCCAAAGATAGAGTTTCCGGTTGAGTCCCCTGCGCCGGGTCACCTGTTCGAACGGTTTGTAGCCCTCTTCCGCCAGAAGCGCCTGTAACCGAACGAGATCTTCTTTTCGAATGAGGATGTCGAGGTCGATGAAGGGTCGGAGGCCGAGGTCGCCATAGGCCCACTGGGCCACCACCGGCCCCTTGAGAGCAATGGCGCAGAGGTCGTTCGCTTCGAAGAGGCGCATCAGCCGCCCCAGCTCTTTCGTGAGGAACCGGTTGAGCGCCGAAGTGGCGTGTGCCTGTCGGTCCAGACCGGCGCGTATGTCTTGGGGGAGCGCCTCGGGAAACGCCGTAACCAGCGTCCGATGCACCAGAGGACGAACGCCGTGATAATTGGCCAGCCGAAGGAGATATTCCCAGTCCAGTTCCCCGGCCAGAAGTCGCCCGATGTGTTCCTGATCCGACGGCCTCAGTCGCGTGCGAGCGCAACGGACCACCATCTCGAATTCCGGGCCGCTATTTTCCTGGACTTGTGGAGCCATGTTTCTCCAGGCGCCTACCGAGCTTTGCGCCCGATGCTTCCGGAAGTGGGGCATCCGGAAGCGCGCTTTTTAAGATGGACCGGGCGAAGATACAGAAAAACGAAAGGGGATACCTATCATTTTCCGAGGTCTTTTCAGTCGCCCCGTTGCTTGAACGATCTCGTCGTCACTCTCGACCTCCTTCTCCCGGAGCATTGGTTCGGTTTGGCTGTCGTCATGCAGGTTCACGTGATCTCTTGCGCCCGCTGGTACAGATCGAAGTCGAGCCGGTGGGGATCATAGGCCACGTCCGCAAGCAGGATCTTCTCGTCTTTTTTCACGTCGCGCCGGAGTTGCACGTCCTCGGCGAGGCATATGGGGAGCCCCGGCGCCTCTTCGTTGTCGGACCGGTTTTCCAGCAACCCGTAGCAGGCGTATCCGCCGATGCCGTCGAGGCGTTCGCCGCGCCGGAGGTCCCGCTTGGCATAGGCGTAGACGTCGGCGCGCAGACCGTACCTCGGCTGCAGCAGCGAGCGACCGTCGAGGTGAGCGGCGGCGACGGCGTCCATCGCCTCGACGTGGCACAGGTGATAAGGTCGGTAGAAGACGTAATACGGGCCGGGACCCATCTTGTAATACGCCATCATCTGTTGCTGGTACGGATGATCGCAATAGCCGATGGCGAACACGCCGCCGTTGGGCTCCGCGCCAAGCACGTAATCGACGACGGCGCCGTGCTCGGAGCGGATCGTCTCGAGGTCGAAGAGGTCGAGCGCCTCCAGCACGTGCCCCGCGCGGGGACCGTACATACCCGGCACGGCGGTCTTCAGGCCGAGCGCGTTGGCGAGCAGGGCCATCTCGATGCCGAGCTTCGTGCCGTCCGTGTAGGCCGTGCACATCTTGTAGTCGAGGTTGCGCTTGTCCGCCTCCGGGATGATCATCGTGGGGTCGGCGTACCGGTCGAGGTAGCCCTTGATGTTGCCCGCCATGACGAGGTCGAAGCCCCAGAGCGTGAGGTCGTCGACGAGCCGTTTGATGACGCCGTGCTGATCGCCGTCGCAGCTGGCGTAGGTCACGTCGTTGGCGAGGGCGCGTTGCATGAAATAGGGGCCGAAGGCGAGGTCGGCCTCGGCGTTCATCATGATGAGGTGTTTGCCGTGTTCGAGCGCCGTCGCGCAGAACCGTCCGGCGGCCAGGATGGCGTTCGAGGCGTCGATGAAGACGTCCACGGGCTCGGCGCGGGCGGGTAGTTCGGCGTCTTCGCAGACGGCCACCACGCCGTCGCGCACGGCCTCGTGCACCCCCGCCACGTCCTCGACGATGCGATAGGGCAACCCCAGTTCCCGGGCGCATGCCACGGCGCGTTCGATCCTGAGGTCGGCGAGCGCCACGCACCGGAAGGCGGGCGTCACGCGGCACTGATAGAACAGCCCCCGTCCCATCGCCCCCGCGCCGATGACGGCCACGCGGATTTCCTCGTCGAGCCCGAGGAGCCGCTCCCGCATGCCGAAGGGTTGCCGCCCCGAGCCGCGCATCGCTTCTCCACGCATGCCCTCGACGGGACGCGACGCCTGATCCAGTGAGTTGGTCGTATGGTTCATGAGTTCTTTCCGGAAATGATCCCGTCACCGCCAGTAGTCCGACAAAAAGCGGTTGCCGTACCAGACGCCGAGCGGGCGAAGCACGGGAAACAGCGCCTCGGCCGGAGAACGCACCTCTCCGCGCGCCACGCCTCTAATCAACGCGCCATAGTTTCGACGGTTCAGCGCGTCGCGCACGGTGCGGCGGGCGCTGACCCGAAAGCCGAGGCGACGGAGCGCCATCCCCTCGTTCGCGCATCGTTTGAAGAGCGAGCGCGTGCGGTACTCATGGCCGTGCCGCACCACGGCGTCCCGGCGCAGTTCCACCCGTTTCTCCGCCTCGAAGACGCGTTTCTGAAAGAGCTTGTCCGAGCACATCGGGATGGGGCCGAAGCCGGTCTCCTCCCATACGCTCCGGCGCACGGCCAGGTTGACCGTCGAGAGCCCGGGGACGTCGGACCAGCCGTATCGCTCGAAGAAGGGCCGCCATTCGCTCGTCGCATAGAACCGCCCGATGCGTTCCCAGAAGAAGGGCTTGTCGGAGAGCGTCTCCCAGCCCTGCACCACGTCGGCGCGCCCGGCGCGGATCGGCTCGGTGATCGCCTCCAGCCATCCCGTCCCCACCGGACACGCATCTTGCGACAGCGTGGCGATGATCTCGCCCCGGCAGTGGGAGAAGAGCACGTCGCGGCTCTCGCCGAAGGAGAAATCCTCGGGAGGGATCTCGTGAATGACCGCGCCCGCCTCCCTTGCCGCCGCCAGCGTGTCGTCGGTCGAGCCGCTGTCGAGCAGGACGACCTCGGTCGCCCACGACTCCGGCACGGTCTGCCTTCGGAGCGCTTCGAGCACCTCACGGAAGGCGTCGCCTCCGTTTTTGGTAAGGATCGCGATGGAGATGAGTCGGGGCATTGATGGGTTGGTTACTCCCGCGAACGAACGCGCAAGGGACTCCTGTTATAAAGGGATGAGTCGGACGGATGGAACGCGCTCGATCCACTCGGCCGGCAGGGTTTCCGGGAGCTCAAAGTTTGAGATACCGCCGGTTTTCGGGTTTGACGTATGCTTCGAGGAACGCCCGATGCCGCTCGCGCACCCCGTCGCGCCATCGCTTCCATTCGTGCGCGTCGACCTCCCCTTGAAGGGCATCGGGCCCAAACCAGGGACGCATGGCCGCCACGAGCGCGCGCCCGGCGTAGTGGTTTTTATAGACCGACCGGCGCATTCTTCGCGCAATCCCCGCCACGATCCGGCGCGACTTCGCGTATTTCTCCACGTTTCGAGCCGTCCGGTTCACGGCGCGGATGGTCCGGAGCACGTCGTCCGCGTGCGAGACGTTGACCGGCGCGCCGACGAAAGGCGTCAGCGGCTCGAAGTCCACCCCGATCATCTCCGCGAAGTCCGCCTCCACACCCGCCGCACGCCGCGCCCTGTCGTACAGGCGCACGCGCACCGCATCGACGCCCGCGCACGCTTCCCACCGCCGCACGAGCGAGAGGTAATCGCACCGCTCGGCAAAATCCCGGAGATGCTCCGCCAGCGACCGATGCCCGTTCGACGCCAGGTGTTGTTTGTACGCCGAGAGCGCGTAATCGGTCGGTTTGCGAAGGTAGACCACCATCTCGACCCGGAAGTCTTCGAACATGCCGACGACCTCCCCGGCTTGCGCGTCGTCGCACAGGGAAAAGTCTTCACAACTGAGGACGACCTTCTCGCCCGTCCATGCCTCGATCTCTGCTTTCAGGGCCCGCCACACGTCTTCCTTCGGAGCCTCTGCCGTCTTCAGCACCTCCCAAGCGAGGGCATGGTGCGCGAACCAGAGCCGTTCCGAACGCCCGGCCCGAGGATAGAGGACGCCCCGTTCCCTCAGAGCCGCATCCGCCCGATGGAGGAAGAACTGCAGGCTCGTCGAGCCCGTCTTGTGGGTTCCGATATGGAGAAAGACGGTTTTCAATGAGGGCGCCCCGTGTTGGTCTGATCCGTCGGATGCCGATACCTGTCGGCCCAGAAGGCCAGCCCGGCGAGGGTCTTCAGCCCGGCCCCTCCGAGCGCATCCGGCGTCTCCGCCCGCACCTCCGGGGGCGGGAGCATCCGCCGCATCTCGTCTTCGGAGAGCAGATCCGCGAGCGCCGGAAGCATCGCCTGCGCCTCGCGCCGGATGGCGAGCCAGCCGGGGTTCCGGTTCACGTTCCACATCCGATGGTTGACGCGCCGCTCGATGCCCAGACGGGCGGCCATGACTTTGCGGACGCGACGCCCGAGCGCCTCCTTCACGCGCCACCCCCACCGCATCGCCTGCGAGCGATACCGGATCGGCCACAGGTCGAGTTGTCCCCGGTCGAGCGGCAGTTCGGCCAGGCGGGGAAAGCGTTCCGCCACGAGATGCCGCTGAAGCCGCCTTCGGTGCATTGCCGCGAGGGGCGTGGCGGCGGCGACGTCGAGCACGGCGGGACGGCAGTAGGGCAACGAGGGCCAGGAGAAGCGCGAGAGCATCACGACGAGCCCGCCGATCATTAGACGATCCCGGTGCAACAGGTCGAACCACCACCCGCGCCGATCCGGACCGTCGCCGCGACGCAGGTACTCTTCGAAAAGCTCGGAGACGCACGCATCGACGAGCGTCACGGCCTCGCCGCCGGGCATCAGCTTCGCGAGGGCGGCTTCGGGGAGACCGTACCCTTTGTTCACCCGATCGAGCATGAGCGCGAAGGCGACTTCGGGGTCGTCGGCCCGGATGCCGCGTCCGATGTGGTTGCCGCCCATGATGATGTCGCCGAGGTGCCCGGTGGCGACGAGCCCGCCCGCGCGCCGGGCGTATGCGCCGACGGCCCACGGCGCGAAGTCGGTGACGGTGTTCGTCAGGTGCGCGCCGTCGATGTGCGCCCGCGCCCACGCCGGATAGCGGCTCGTATCGACGTCGATGACGCGATGGGGGAAGCCGCAAGCATGGGCCACCTTCGCCGCCGCGCGCGCTTCGAGGTCGTTCGGCCGCCCGTACGTCCATGCCTCGACGACCGCGCCCGGACGTTCCGCAAGGAAGCCCGCGAGGAGCCGGGAGTCGAGCCCGCCGCTGAGTTGAAAGTGGACGGGAGCTTCGAGGGAGGCGGCCCACACCCGGAGCGGGGCTTCGAAGGCCCTGGCGTGCGCCTCGATGCCGCGCTCCGGCTCCTCGCCGCCGGGCTTCCACACCTCCCGCGTGCGCGGTGAGCCGCCCCGTTCCCACACGACCTCGTGCCCCGGGGGCAGCCGCCGCACCTCCTCCCACAGCGTGCGCCCGCCGCTCGGGAAGCCGAACGAGAGGATGCCCGCCAGCGCCACCCGGTCCACCGCGCGGCCGCACACCGGATGCGCGACGAGGAGCGACGGCGTGCTCCCCGCCAGCCACACGTCGCCGCGCCGGAGCACATAGACGGGAAAGAGGCCGAGCCGGTCCGAGGCGAGCCGGACCTGCCCTCCGTCCATCCATACGCAGAAGCCGAAGTCGGTCGCGTCGAGCCAGTCGCGCGTGGCGGTCTCGGGCGCGGCGGTCGCGGGGCGGAACGCCGCCTCGTCGTACGCACCGACGGCGATCACCCTCGCGCCGGACGGCCCTTCGGCGACCTCGAACGGCGTCTGTTTCTGACGCCAGACCACGAGCGTCCCGTCGCCTGCGCGCACCTCCTCCCGAAGCGGATACGCATACGGCCCGCGCGCGATCTCCGCCTCGGCGGCGGCGAGATGACGCGCCCGGCGTTCGGGATCGGGGTCGGCGATGAGAAGAAAATCAGCCATGATTGGAGAATCGGCTTCGGGATCGAAGGCTCAAGCTTGAAGGATGCGAGGAACGCCGGAGGTCGCGTCCGGCGGCGTGTCGAGAACGTGTTCTTTCCACAGGAAAAAGCTCAGCATGGTCCATACGAGCCACTGATGCGCCCGTTCGCCCCGCACGTGCTCGCCCACGGCTCGCGTGATGGTCTCCGTGCGAAAGAGGCCTGCGTCTTCGATGCGGCCCGGCGTGAGGGTGTCCACGACGAGGTCGCGGAGAGGCGGGAGCCGGAGCCATTGCCAGAGGGGCGCAGCCTGCCCGAGTTTCGGGAAGAACGCGATCTCCCGGGGCATGACCGTGGCGGCCACCTCGCGTAACCTCGTCTTCGAAGCGTCGGCGCGGCGGAGACGCGCGAGGAACCGTGTGAGTTCGGGATCGAGGAAAGGGAAGCGGAAACGCAGGTCGTGAGCGCGGCCCCACCGGTGATTCCACCACAGGTTGTGCTCGGCCTGAAGCAGACGGCTCGTGAGGAGCGCGTGGCGGTCGAAACGGTCCGCGGCTCCGGAGTCCGCGAGGATGCGCTCCATGAGTCCGAGACGAGCGTCGCGTCCTTCGCGGAAAAGCTTCGGGTCGCGGTAGAGGCGGCGCCGTTCCTTTTCTCCGACGATGGTGTTCACGCTCTTCCGAGCATAGAGTTCGGCCGCGCTTCCGGCGGCGAGGCGCGCCACGGTGTGGAGGCGGTCGAGCGGCCCCCGCCCGGAAAACGGCTTCGTGAGGCGTGCGAGGGTCTTCCACGGGAGGCCGGTCCATCCGCCGAGCCGGAGCCCGAGCGTCTCCGTCCGCGCGAGTTCCCAATGTCCCGGGAAGCCCGGCAGCGCGCCGGTGAGCACCGTGGGGATCCCCGCCGCGCGCACGGCGTCGAGGCGGGCCGTGTGGATCCCGTACGTGAACGGCTCCTCGTGCCGGGCGAGGAGCGCGGGGAGATGCTCGGCCACCCACGCCGGCCCCATCGGGATCTTCTCGTGCGGCACGCCGAGGTGCTTCGTCAGCTTCCGCGCCCGCTCGTACTCGTTCCACTTCCCCTCGTACGCCTCGTATTCGAAGGTGAAAGCCGTCACGGGCACGTCGAGCCACCGGCGTAGTCCCGCGACGACGAGTGAGGAATCCACGCCTCCGGAGAGGAGCACGCCGAACGGCCCGCCCGTTTCGGTGGTGCGCCGCAAGCCCTCCTCGACGCGCGTCCGAAGCTCCGCGACGGTTGGCGCCTTCGCCCCCCCGTGCTTCGGCTGAAGCGGCGGCGCCCAGTACGGCGTCAGGGTCGAACGCCCTTTTTCGCGGATGAGCGCGTGTGCGGGCGGTATTTTCCGGATCGCCTCGATGAAGGTCCACGGCGCGGGCACGTAGCCCATCGACAGATAGGCATCGAGGGCGAGGGGGTCGAGCGTGCGGTCGATGCCGAGGGCGAGGAGCGTCTGCAGTTCGGAAGCCCAGAGGAGCGCGCCGTCGTGCTCGGCGAAGAAGACCGGCGGCACGCCGCCCCGGTCGCGCGCGAGCGCCGGCCGCCCACGCCGGGCGTCCCACAGCGTGAGCGACGCCTGCCCGGCGATGCGGCCCAGTCCCGCCGTCCCCTCCTTTTGCCACAGCGCGAGCGCCACGTCCGCGACGTTCCCCTCCGCCCGACCCACCCGCGCCCGGAGTTCAGCCAGGTTATACACCTCCCCGTCGACGCACGCGAAGGAGCCGTCCGCCGCCGTGGCGACGTGGAGGTCCGCCGCGCCCTTTCGCGCCGCCACCGCCACGCAGGGTTCCTCGGAAGGAAAGGCCGCGACCGTGAACGCGGGATGCCCCTCGGCCCAGGCACGGAAGCGCCCGACCCACCCCTCACGGCCCGGCGCATAGACGCCCGCCACCCTCGGCAGCGGCGGACGAACGTCGGCATCAAAAGTCTGCACAGAATCTCCTTCGTGTCGCGTCATGGCTCCTCCGTGCGCAAGGTGAGCGCCGCCACGAACGGGCGATGATCCGAGACGAATGCCCCGCCCACCTCCGCCGCGACGACCTTCCAGTGCGGGCTCGCCAGAATATAGTCGATGCGGGTGAGCGGAAGACGAGCCGGATAGGTCCCGAAGAGATGCCATCCGGCGCTTCGCCAGGCGTCGCGAAGGCCTTCGGAGAGATGGCGATATACCCAGCCGTGGGGCGTCGCGTTCAGATCGCCGAGGAGGAGGAAGGGATGCGTCTCGGCGTCGAGGAGCCGCCGGAGCGCCCGTGCCTCCCGCGCCCGTGTGTGGACGTCGTCCCGAAGCGCCGTATACACCCGCTTCATCCACCCGAGGATGCCGCCCCGCCGGTCGGACGCCTCGCCCCGGCTCAGGTACGAATGAAGGTGCACGTTGTACACAACCACCTCCCGCCCCTGCCACGTAAACTGCGCCCACCCTGCGTTCGTCAGCTCCGTCCCGTCTTCCTCGCGGAGGCCGAACTCCCCGACGACGCCCCCCGGAATGCGCGTGAGGATCGGGTGACGAAGCACGATCTTGCTCCCCTGCGCAGGCTGTGGAACGTCGAACAGTTCCGTCTCGATAAAGGGAAACACGCCGATGGAGATGTTCGTCCCGCCGACGAAGTGGATCGTGGCTTCCTGTAAGCCGACGACGTGCGGGCGCACCGCTCGAAGCCACTCGGTCATCGGTTGGTGCTTCTCGGCGTAAAGCCACCCGGCATTGAACGTCATCACCACGAGCGTGTCGGACGTGGCCGCGCCGCCGCGGATGCCCCCCGGCCTTCGAGCGAAGCGCATCGCGTCCGGTGCGAAGCGCCACCCGATGAGGAGGAGAAGCGCCGCGTGCAAAAGCTTCGTCTTCCATGCGCCGCGGCGCATGACGGGGACGGTCGCCGCCGCGAGGACAAGCGCAAAAAACGGCGTGAAGGGGGCGAAGAGTTGAAGCCCCCACAGTGTTTCGGGAGGCACGAAGCGGGCGAGCCAGGCGCACACGAAAGCCGCGCCGAGCAAGGCATACCCGAGGCGTCCGGGCCATCGCCTCCCGCGCACCGTGCGCGCCGGGGCTTTTCGTCGGATCGTCTCCATGCCTCAGTCCTCCGGGGCGGAAACGGGCCGACGCGGCTCGGTGCGCGCGCCCGCATTCCGCGGCGACGCATCCGGAAGGAGCCCCCGTCGCTTGACCAGCCCCCGGCGCTCATAGTTGCGCGGGCGCTTCCGCTCGACGAGGTATTGCCGCATCTGCCACCACAGGTTGACGAAGGCGAACTCTTCCGGCACGATCCCCTCGCTCCGCCGCAGTTCCCCCGGATGCCGCAGCCGCCAGAGCCACAGGTGCATCCACCGCTTGACGAGCACCGCGTACGGATGCCGCCACAGCTCCCACCGGCGCTTGCGATGGGTGAACTGCGCCGCCGTCCAGTGATGCCAGTGATACCTCAGATAGGCCATCGACCGTCCCCTTCGCCGGGCCGCCGACAGAAACGCCCGGCGCGTCAGGCGTGAAGCGTCGGCATGATGCGCCACGGGCGCGTTGTTCACACGGGCGAAGCGGAAGCCTGCCTCCTTCAGTTGCGAGGTGAAAAGCACGTCCTCGATGGCCCCACACCGCGAGCCGGGACCGAGTTCGGGGTCGAAGGCGGGCACGCGCTCGAGCACGCGGCGGTGAAAGGCCATGCTGATGGTGATCGGGCCGGGCCGCTCCTCGGGCGAGCGATCCTCCGAGCTCGAGAGTGCGGCGCGATGAAAGGCCGTCATCCACGGACGCTGAAGGTCCTCCGCGAGCACGGAAGCGCCGCCCACCACCTCGGCCGTTCCCGCGAGGATCGGCGCGCACATGGCTTCGAGCCAGTTCGCCGGGAGCCGAACGTCGTCGTCGGTGAAAAGCAGGACCTCGCC
>JALSSK010000243.1 GCA_026984335.1 Rhodothermales bacterium | reverse complement strand
GAGGACGTGCCCGGCTTCCTGCCCGGCGCCGATCAGGAGTGGCGCGGCATCATCCGGCACGGGGCCAAACTGCTCTATGCCTTTTGCGAGGCCACCGTCCCGAAGATCACCGTCGTCACGCGAAAAGCGTACGGCGGCGCATACGACGTGATGAACTCGAAGCACATCCGGGGCGACCTCAACTATGCCTGGCCCACCGCCGAGATCGCCGTGATGGGACCGAAGGGCGCCGTCGAGATCATCTTCCGAAAACAGATCGCCGAGGCCGACGACCCGCAGGCTGCCCTCGACGCGTTCATCGACGACTACCGGGAGAAGTTCGCCAACCCGTACGTCGCCGCCGAATACGGCTACATCGACGACGTGATCGAGCCGCACGAGACGCGCTTCCGCCTCATCCGCGGCCTGGAGATGCTCAAGAACAAGGTTGCCCCGAACCCGCGAAAGAAGCACGGCAACATCCCGCTTTGACCGCTTCCGAGGCGGCCCGGCGTTTAACCGGGGCGGAACAGAGGCGATATAAACAAGAGCGGAAGCGCGGGCGGCTGCCCTTCCGGAGCGAACGTCTCTCTCCTGGAGAAGATCTCCGGCGCTTCCCTGAACAAATGGACGCCGGAGGGTCTTGTAAAATATCGCCGAAGTTGTTATTGTTTATGCCCAAAGACCGGGGTCGCTAAGGTATTGCTTTAATCACTTCGCCTTTCGCCCGTTTCCTCATCAAACCGAGAGACCGCCTGTGCGCCGATCCTTGTTTTTTGCGCTGCTGATAGGCCTTTCCCCCCTTCTCTTTGCGCCGGCTCAGGGGCAACCGGCCCCGCAAGCGTCTTCTTCCGCCGTGACGCGGGCCAAGGTCTTGCCGCCGGATTCTCCCGCGCTTCAGTCGCTCGACGCGCATCCGATGCTCGTGCACGCGCCGGGCGACACGCTCTCGGAGCGCCAGACGCTTCGCCTCATCGGGCGTCTTTACCGGTATCAGTCGGATCTTTTGCTGGCGCAGGCCGAGCGCGACCCGGATCGGACCGAATCGCTGCTCGACGCGGCGATGACCGAGCTGGGCGCGCTGATGCATCGACCCGGCATCATGGAACGCCCGCGCTTTCGCGAGCTCTACCGCACCCTCGTAGCCGAGTATGAGCGCTATTACGGCTCCACGGACACGCTGACGCTTCCGTACGGCAACATCTTCGGGATCCGCGCCGAGATGTTCGCGCTCATGGACGAACTCGACGAGCCGTTGCTCGAAGACGTCGACCGGCCCGAGGTGCGACGGTTCGAGACCACGATCCCGATGACGATGAACCGGCTCGTGGAATCGTCCATCGCGTATCTGAAGAAGGAGCCGGACAAGCACATCAACCACTGGCTCAGCCGCGCCGAGACGTACTTCCCGATGATCGAGCAGATCTTTGCCGAGGAGGGCGTGCCGGACGAGTTGAAGTACCTCGCGATGATCGAGAGCGGGCTCAACCCGCGCGCGCGGAGCTGGGCGCGGGCCGTCGGGATGTGGCAGTTCATCGCCGCCACGGCGCGGGCCTACGGCCTGCACGTCGATGCGTGGGTGGATGAGCGGATGGACCCGGAGAAGGCCACGCGCGCGGCGGCCCGGCATCTGCGCGAGCTCTACGAGATCTACGGCGACTGGCACATCGCGCTGGCCGGCTACAATTGCAGTCCCCGGTGCATCAAGCGGGCCATCCGCCGGGCGGAGGCGAAGACCGGCCGGAAGGCAACCTTCTGGGACATGTACCCCTATCTCCCGCGCGAGACGCGAAACTACGTGCCCATGTTCATTGCCGCCTCGCTGATGGCGTCGAACCCGGCGTCGTTTGGGCTGGAGCCGGCGCGTCCGGGGCCGCGCTATGCCTACCACTACGTGCCCGTGCAGGGGGCGCTTCGGCTGAGCACCATCGCCGAGCTGACGGGGACCGACGTGAACACGATCCGCGCGCTCAATCCCGAGCTCCGGCGCGGAAGCCTGCCCCCCTCCACGCAGCCGTATTATCTGCGAATCCCGCTCGGCACGTACGAACGCTTCGCCGAAGGCTATGCCAACCTGCCCGAAGACGCCTACCTGACGGCGGGCGAGTACGTGGTCCGGCGCGGCGACACGCTCGGCAAGATCGCGCGGCAGTACGGCACGAGCGTCAGCCGGCTCATGCGGGACAACGGGCTGCGGAGCACGCGGATCGGCATCGGGCAGCGGCTCGTGGTGCCGGCGCCCAGGTACGACAGCGCCGTGCCCGTGCCCGCGCTCACGGCGGCGGACAAGATGACGGTCGATTACGGCACGCGCACCTTGCGCCCGCTCGCCGTCTCGGAGAGCGTCGCGCAGGCGATGCGGGAACGGCAGAGCTCGCCGCCGGTGGTCAAGGCGAGCGCGCCCGCGCCCGAGCGCACGGAGCCGGCCAAGGGCGAGACGCGCGTCGTCTACCGCGTGCGTCGGGGCGACACGCTCAGCGAAATCGCCGCGAAGTACGGCGTCGGCGTCGGCAGCCTCAAGCGGTGGAACAAGCTGCGCGGCAGCCGGATCAGGACCGGACAGCGGCTCACCATCTACACCTCCGGCGGCGGTCCGGCCACGGCGGAGGCGAAGCCGAAGAAACGCGCGCCGAAGAAGATCACGTACAAGGTGCGCCGGGGCGACACGCTCAGTGAGATCGCCGTGCGGCACGGCGTCTCGATCAAAAAACTGCGGCAATGGAACAACCTCCGGGGCTCGCGCATCCGCGTCGGCCAACGCCTGACGATCTATCCGGGCAATGTGGGTGAAACGACCCATCTCGTGCGCCGGGGCGACACCCTCGTCGAGATCGCCAAGCGGTACGGCGTCTCGGTCACGGATCTGAAGAAGTGGAACGGGCTGCGTTCGAGCATGATACGCCCCGGCCAGGAGTTGACGATCCGCATCTAAGGGCGGCCGCTCGCTCACCGGGTTCCGGCTCGGGAGGCATTTCAAAAGGCATGCATCCTTCCGCAGGGATGGGCGTATAGGTGGGGCTGTGTCGTTTTTCAACGTTCCGGCTCCTCGCGGCCGGGCCACCTCCCGTTCCGGTTTCCCTCCCTCCATGCATCGAATCGTCCCCCGCTTGCGCTTTGCCCTTGCCTTCATGCTCCTCGCGCCCGTGTGGGCCGGCAACGCGACCGCCTCTTCGCAAAATCCCCTCATGCTGCCGCGCCTCCACGGGGAAATCCATCTCGACGGCTTCAGCGACGAACCGGCGTGGCAGGCCATCGAGCCGCTGCCGATGACGATGTTTCAGCCGGTCTTCGGAGGCGAGATGACCGAGCGCACCGAAGTCCGCATCGCCTACGACGATCAGTACCTCTACGTCTCCGGGCGCCTCTACGACAGCGACCCGGAAGGCATCCGGGGCAACACCCTCTACCGCGATCGGTACTCCGGCGACGACGTGTTCGCGATCATTCTCGACACGTTCAACGACAACGAGAACGCCCTGTGGTTCTTCACCACGCCCAACGGCGTCCGCTTCGACATGGCCGTCTCGAACGACGCCGAGTTCGGCGGCGGCAGCCCCTTCGGCGGCGTCATCAATGCAAGCTGGAACACGTTCTGGGACGTGGCGACCGCCCGCACCGACGAGGGCTGGTTCGCCGAGATGCGCATCCCCTATTCGAGCCTCGGTTTTCAGGATCAGGACGGCGACGTCACGATGGGGATGATCGTCTACCGCTTCATCGCGCGGAAGAACGAGCGCCACATCTTCCCCGCGATCCCGCCGAACTGGGGCATGGCCTTCGCCAAGCCGTCGCAGGCGCAGGACATCGTGCTCAAAGGCGTCCACAGCCAGAAGCCGCTCTACGTCACCCCGTACGTCCTCGGCGGGCTCGGGCAGGCGTCCGAGCTCGACGCGACGGGCGCCCGGTATCGCCTCAACAACGACGTCACGCGCAACGTCGGGCTCGACGTCAAATACAGCCTCACGAGCAACCTCACGCTCGACGCCACGATCAACACCGACTTCGCGCAGGTGGAGGCGGACGATCAACAGGTCAACCTCACGCGCTTCTCCCTCTTCTTCCCCGAAAAACGCCAGTTCTTTCAGGAACGCGCCGGCATCTTCGACTTCTCCACGGGCCGCGTCGACCGGCTCTTCCACAGCCGCCGCATCGGGCTCGACCGGGGCGAGGAGGTCCGCATCCTCGGCGGCACACGGCTCGTCGGGCGCGTGGGCGGATGGGACGTTGGCTTCATCGATATGCAAACCGAGCGCACCACGCTCGAGACGAGCGACGGCTTCGACACAATTCCCTCCGAAAACTTCGGCGTCCTTCGGCTGCGGCGGCAGGTGTTCAATGAGAACTCGTACGCCGGCGGCATGGCGACGAGCCGCATCGGCGACGACGGATCGTACAACGTCGCCTACGGCCTCGACGGCATCTTCCGCGTGTTCGGGCAGGATTACCTCACGCTGCAATGGGCGCAGTCCATCGAGGACGACGTGGTGCGGGCGCAGGCGTTCGACTTCTTCGACACGGGGCTCTTTCGCGCCCGGTGGCAGCGGAGGGGACAGCAGGGACTCACGTATACGGCCGCGCTGACCCGCTCGGGGGCGGATTATAACCCCGGCATCGGCTTCGTCACGCGCCGCGCCTTTACACAGCCGTTCGGCGCGTTGTCCTACGGCTGGTTTCCCGAAGGCGACACGCCGGTCCGTCGCGTCACGCCGAGGGCCTTCGCGTCCGTGTATTTCCGAAACGAGGACGGCTCGCTCGAATCGCTCTTCGCCTCGCATCAGTGGAGCGTCGAGATGAAGTCGGGCGATCAGTTCAGTCTCGGCGGGCAGCTTCAGGTGGAGGATCTGAGGCGAACGCTCTTTTTCCCCGAGGACACCGAGGTGCCCGCCGGGCGGTATACGTTCACGCGCGTTCAGGGCTCGTACCGGATGAACAGCGGACGCCTGCTCCGGGCAAACGCCAGCGCGAGCGCCGGGTCGTTCTACGACGGCTGGCGCTTCGAGGCCTCTTTCGGCCCGACGTGGAACGCTTCCCGGCACCTCGAACTCGGCGGTGACTACCAGTTCAACCGCGTCCGCTTCCCCGACCGGGACGCCGGCTTCGACGTGCACCTCGTGCGTCTGCGCGTTCAGGCGGCGCTGAACACGAAAGTCTCGGCGAACGCTTTCCTCCAGTACAACAGCTCCGCCGACCTCGTCTCGGCCAACGTGCGCTTCCGGTACAACTTCCGGGAGGGCAACGACCTGTGGATCGTGTACAACGAGAACCTCAACACCGAACTCGGACGCATGGGGCCGGGGCCGCGCCTGCCGCTGACCGACAACCGCACGATCCTGCTCAAGTACACGTACACGTTCGGGGGATGAGACCCGCCGATCCGGCTTTGCGAAACGAAGAAGCCTGCCCTCCTCATCGGAAGGCAGGCTTTTTTGTGTGCCCGTTCGAGATCCCGCGTCAGGCTTCGACGGCTTCTTCGTGTGAGATCCGCGTGCCGAGCACTTCGAGGAACTGCGCGAGCCACGCCGGGTGGGCGGGCCACGCCGGCGCCGTCACGAGGTTGCCGTCGGTGACGGCCTCGTCCACCGCGATGTCGGCATAATGACATCCGGCGCGGGTGACGTCGGGGGCGCAGGCGGGATAGGCCGTGCACGTCTTGCCCTCGAGCACGCCGGCGGCGGCAAGCACGAGCGCACCGTGACAGATGGCCGCGATGGGCTTGTCGGTCACGTCGAAGTGCCGCACGATTTCGAGGACGCGGTCGTTGAGACGGATGTACTCCGGCGCGCGCCCGCCGGGGATGACGAGGGCGTCGTAGTCGCGCTCGTCAATCTCATCGAAGGCGGCGTTCAGCGTGAAGTTGTGGCCGCGCTTTTCGGTGTACGTCTGGTCGCCTTCGAAGTCGTGCACGGCGGTCTTCACCGTCTCGCCCGCCTTCTTGTCGGGACAGACGGCGTGCACGGTGTGCCCCACCATCTGAAGCGCCTGAAAGGGAACCATCACTTCGTAATCCTCCACGAAGTCGCCCACGAGCATGAGAATCTTTTTGGCCATGGCAATACCTCCATTGAGCTGTTTGAAACCCTGGAAATCGTCTGTTATTCGATAGTCTCGAATCGTCCCGGAGTTCCGGTTTCGAGGGGAAGAACGTCGGCGAAGACGAAGCCGTCGCGGGAGACGCTTTCGCCGGTCTCGACGGGGATCGGGCGGGTGAACATCGGGCCGTCGAAGACGAAGGTGTGGAACGCGCCCCGCTCGCCGCACGGGTCCACTTCGGGCGGGAGATCGGCGAGGAGGTCGTGGTCGAAGGGGCGGCCCGCGAAGGAGGCGTCGAGGCGGCGGGGATCGACGCAGGTGAGGAGCGCGCGAAGGCCGCCGGCGAGCATGGCGCGGGCCAGCCGGGGCGTGGACCGGCCCCAGAGCGGGAAGAGCGGCGCCACGCCCGTGTCTTCGAAGAGCTTCTCCCGGTACGCCCGCACGTCTTCGAGGAAGAGGTCGCCGAAGGCCATGTGGGTGACGCCGTCGCGCTTCGCCGTCTCGGTGAAGGCGCGCACGGCTCGTTCGTACGCGTCGTTCGGGCACGGATACGGGATCTCGACGATGTGGAGCGGAAGCCCGGCGGCCTCGGCCTGCGCGTGCACGAGCTCGCGCCGGACGGCGTGCATCGCCACGCGGTCGAAGGGACGGGTCACCGTGGTGACGAGGCCGGCGACCGTCACGCCGGGCGTCCGGCGAAGCACGTGAAGCGCCCACGCGCCGTCTTTGCCGCTGCTCCACCACAGGAGCGTTTTCTTGTGCGTGATCATGATTCGAGGGTGATCGTGAGGCGTCCGGGGGCGCCGCCGGGGAGGAGGCGCATGCGAATGTCGGTGAGGCGGGCGGTGTGGGCGTCCGCGTGCGGAAAGGCCCCGGGCGGATGGGTGGTGGTGAGGGCGAGGGCGCTCATGCCGGCAGCCTTCGCGGCGTCGATGCCGGCGGGGGCGTCTTCGAGGACGAGGCAGCGCTCCGGCGCGACGCCGAGCCGCGCGGCGGCCGTGAGGTAGGGCTCCGGGTCGGGCTTGCCGCGCCGCACGTCGTCCGCCGTGACGAGCACCTTCGGCCACGGCAACCCGGTGTGCCGCAGGCGCGTGGTCGCCGTGATCCGGTTGCCGGAGGTGACGACGGCCCACGCATCGGGAGGCAAGGACCGGAGCATCTCCGCCGCCCCCTCGAACGCGCGGACGCCCTCGGTGTCCGTGCCCTCTTCGAAGGCGAGCCGCGTCGCCTCGGCGGCGGCGTCGAGGTGCGGGGCGCAGTCGCGGATGAGGTCGACCATCCGGCGACCGTGAAGGTGCGCCAGGAGCGCCTCCACGTCGAGGCCGTGCCGCACGGCCCACCGCCGCCAGTGCCGCTCGATGCACGCCGAGGAATCGACGAGCACGCCGTCGAGGTCGAAAAGCAAAGCGTCGCAGGTCCATCGGGGCATGAGGCTCGGCGGGTTTCGTGGCGGGCAGAGGTTCAAAGGAACGCCGACGCTTCGTCAGGCGCAAGCCTTGCCCCACGGTTCACACGCTCCGCTCGACCGGCATCTGGAACGCGCGGATCGGGCTCTCCGGGTCGTGCTCGCGGTTGTATGCATCGATGGCGTCGATCAGTTCGGCGGCCTTGTCGTCATCGACGAAGGCAAAGGTCAGCTTCGAATAGATCGGCGTGTGCGCGCGTCCGAACCAGTTCAACGGCGTCCGCACGTTCTCGTCGAGCCGGTAGCCCTGCACCTCCGTCTCACTGAAGACGGGGATGCGATGTTCGGCATAGAGCCGTTCGAGCACCTCGGCGTACTGTTCCACGCTCATGATGACGACTAATTTCATCGGAGTTCCTCCTTTCCGGTTCACGTCGGGCAATGGGGGGGCGATTCGGGGAAACGGTGTCGGTATGGCGCCTCACAGAGGGCGCGCGGCAGGGCAACCCGTGCGGAAGCGGGCTATGGATGGCCGGAAGGCGCCGCTTCCGTGGAGGCTTCCTCCCCGGTTTCCCCGGCGTTCCCGGACGATGGCGCTTCGGGCGCGCCCGGCCTCGGGGTCGGAGGTTCCTCCGCGGCGACCGCCACGTGCCCGTCGCCGGAGGGCGTTTCGAGCGCCGGGGTTTCGGGGTAATGTCGGGACTGCACCATGAAGTAGATCAGCGGCACGATCAGCAGCGTCAGCGCGGTCGAGGCGAGGGAGCCGCCCATGAGCGAGATCGCCAGCCCCTGAAAGATGGGGTCGAAGAGGATGACCACCGCGCCGATGACCACCGTGCCCGCCGTCAACAGGATCGGCATGGTCCGCACGGCGCCCGCCTCGATGACGGCCTGCTTGAGCGGCGCGCCCTCTTCGAGCCGCAGGTTGATGAAGTCGATGAGCAGCACCGAGTTTCGCACCATCACCCCGGCGAGCGCGATCATGCCGATCATCGACGTGGCGGTGAAGAACGCGCCGAGCAGCCAGTGCCCGACGAGGATGCCCACGAGCGACAGCGGAATCGCCACCATGAGCACGAAGGGCGCCGTCAGATCCTGAAACCAGCCGACGATGAGCATATAGATGATGACCAGCACCACGGCGAAGGCGATGCCGAGGTCGCGGAAGACCTCGTACGTGATGTGCCACTCGCCGTCCCATTTGAGCGCGAAGTTCTCCTCGTCGGCGGGCTGCCGGGTATACAGTTCGCCGAGCCGGTACCCGGCGGGGAGCTCGATGGAGCCAAGCTTTTTCTGGAGGTCCATGATGGCATAGACGGGACTCTCGAGCTCGCCCGCCACGTCGCCCGTCACGTAGATCACCCGCTGCTGGTTCTTGCGATAGATGGCCTTGTCCCGGGTCTGCTCCCGAATCGTGACGAGGTCGGCCACCGGGATCAGCGCACCGCTCATCGCCTGCACGTGCAGGCGTTCGAGGTCCTCCAGGCCGGTGCGGTCCCGCTGGGCCAGGCGCAGCGTGATCGGCACGGTGGCGACGTCCCGCTCCTGATAGAGCGTCGAGGCGTCCGTGCCGCCGAGCGCCAGCGCCACGGCGTCCACGATGCGTTGCGGCGGGACCCCGGCCAGCAGCGCCTTCTCCTTGTCGATCTCAAGCTTGTATTCGACCTGATCGTCCTCGACCATCCAGTCCACGTCCACCACGCCGTCGGTGCTTTCGAAGAGGTCCCGGACCTGCCGGGCCACGTCGCGCTGCGCCTCGTAGTCGGGACCGTAGATCTCGGCGACGAGCGTCGAGACGACGGGCGGGCCGGGCGGCGCCTCGGCGATCTTCACGTTCGCGCCGTACCGCGCGCCGATGGCCTGAAGGGTCGGCCGCACCCGCCTGGCGATGTCGTGGCTTTGCAGGTCGCGCTCGCCTTTGCCGAGGAGGTTCACCTGAAGGTCGGCCACGTTCGCGCCCCGGCGCAGATCGTAGTGCCGCACGAGGCCGTTGAAGTTGATCGGGGCGGCCGTCCCGGCGTATGTCTGGAACGTCGTCACCTCCGGCTGTTCGGCGAGGTAGGCGGCGAGTTCGCGCGTGACGGCGGCCGTGCGTTCGAGCGTCGTGCCCTCGGGCATGTCCACGATCACCTGAAACTCGTTCTTGTTGTCGAACGGCAGCATCTTGACGGCCACCAGCTTGAAGTAGAACAGGAGCATCGAAGCCAGCAAAAGCACCGTCACGCCGCCGATGAAGGCCCACCGCTTGCGGGCGCTCTCGAGCATGGGGCGGATGGTGGCGGCATAGATCCTGTAGATCGGCGTCTCCTCCAGCCGGTACTCCTTTTCCCGGTTGTGCGGCTTGCTCTCCTCGTTCTTGAAGAAACGATAGGCCAGCCACGGCGTGATCATGAGCGCCACCAGAAGCGAGAAGAGCATCGCCATCGACGCGCCGATGGGCATGGGACTCATGTACGGCCCCATCAGCCCGGAGACGAACGCCATCGGCAAGACGGAGGCGATGACCGTGAAGGTGGCGAGGATCGTCGGGTTGCCCACCTCATTGATCGAATAGAGGGCCGCCTGAAGGAAGGGCAACCGACGCATCTTGAAGTGCCGGTGCATGTTCTCGGCGATGATGATCGAGTCGTCGACCACGATCCCGGTGACGAACACGAGGGCGAAGAGGGTGATGCGGTTCAGCGTGTAGCCGAACATGTAATAGACGAAGAGGGTCAGCGCGAAGGTGATGGGGACCGAGAGGAAGACCACCAGCCCGCCGCGCCAGCCCATGGCCAGCCCGACGACGAGCGTGACGGCGAGGACCGCCCCGAGCAGGTGCATGAGCAACTCGCCCACCTTTTCCGAGGCCGTCTCGCCGTAGTTGCGCGTGACGGCCACGTGCACGTCCGACGGGAGGAGCGAGGCTTCGAGCGTCTCGACCTTGCCGAGGATCTGCTCGGCGAGGCGCATGGCGTCGGCCCCGGGGCGTTTGGCGAGGGCAAGCGTGACCGCCGGCGCGACGCCTTCGGGCCGGGCCGCAGACGCGTACGCCGCGCCCGCGCCGAAGCCCACGTACTGCACCGGCTCCTCCGGCCCGTCGATCACCTCGGCGACGTCCCGAAGGTAAACGGGGCGGCCGTCATGGACGCCCACCACGAGGTTCGCCACATCGTCCGACGAGGAGAGGAAGTTGCCCGTCTCGACGAGGAACTCGGTGTCTTGGGCGGAGAAGCTCCCGGAGGCGCGTTGGGCGTTGGCGCTCCGGATCATGCCGGTGACGGCGATGGGGTCGAGGCCGAAGCCGGCGAGCCGGTCCGGGTCGAGCGCGACGCGGATCTGCCGGGCGCGCCCGCCGATCAGGTGCACGGCGGCCACATCCTTGATCTTTTTGACCTCCGCCGCCAGCTCTTCGGCGATCCTGCGAAGCTGGAAGTCGTCGTACCGTTCGCTCCAGAGCGTCAGCGCCAGCATCGGCACGTCGTCGATGGAGCGCGTCTTGATCAGCGGCAGGGTCACGCCCGGCGGCATCCGGTCCATGTGCTTGACGATCTCGTTGTAGAGCTTGACCAGGCTGCGCTCGACGTCCTCGCCCACGTAATACCGCACGATGAGCATCCCCTGCCCCGGCATCGAGGTGGAGTAGACGTACTCGACGCCTTCGATGTTGGAGGCGATGCGCTCGAGCGGCTCGACGACCCGGCGCTCGACCTCCTGCGGGCTCGCGCCCGGATACCCGACGAAGATGTCGGCGATGGGCACGTCGATCTGCGGCTCTTCCTCACGCGGCGTCAGCCAGGCACTGTAGAGGCCGATGCCGAGGAAGGCCGCCATCAACAGGGGCGTCAGCTTCGAGTTGATGAAAAGCCTGGCTATCTGTCCCGCAAAACCTGATTTCGTCGTCATGATACCGGGTAAATGTTTCGATAGATGAAGGGGCAGCGTCTTTCGGGCACGCCCGCCCGCCGCCGCCTCTTTTCGTCAGTTCAGAATCCGGACCTTTTGCCCGTCGATGAGCCGTCCTTCCGAAACGGCCACGTATCGCTCGCCCTCACGCAATCCGGAGAGCACTTCCACTCGGTCGCCGAAGCGTTTGCCGGTGCGCACCCACCGCAGGAGCGCCCGGTTTTCGGGATCTACGGTGAAGAGGCCGGTGAGCTGTCCCCGGTGGAGAAGCGCTGTTTCGGGCACGGCGATCACGGGGCGCGCCCCCCGACGCACCACCACACGGGCATACATGCCGGACTTGAAGGCGGCGGTGTCTCCGAGCATCCGCACGTGCACCTCGAACCGGCGGCTGGCGGAACGGGCCGAGGGGTTGATGCGGGAGATGACGCCGCGCGCCGTCCGGTCGCCGAGCGCGCCCACCTCCACGTCCACCGTGTCGCCCACGGCGAGGCGGTCGATGTCGCCTTCGGGGACCTGCGCGACGACCTTCAGGCGGCGGGTGTCCTCGACTACGAGCAGCGGCGCGCCGGGCGCGGCAAGGTCGCCCTCCTCGGCCCGCTTCTGCACCACGTACCCCTCGAAGGGCGCCGTGACGACGGCGTAGCCGAGCGCTTCCTCCACCTCGTCGAGCTTGCCGCGCAGCGCCGCCACTCGCGCCTGCGCCGTCTCGTACCCGGTGGCGGCGTCCTCGAACTCTTTCTTCGTGGCGCTCTCCGCCTCGAAGAGGGCCTTCATACGGAGGTAGTTCGTCTCGGCGTTGGCGAGGGCGGCCTCGGCCTCTCGCAGGTTGGCGAGCACCTGCTCCTTCTGCGCTTTCACGTCTTCGCTCCGGAGCCGCACGAGCGTCTGCCCGCGCCGGACGCGGTCGCCCTCCTCCACGCGGAGGTAGGCGATGCGGCCCATCATCCGGGTGCTCAGTTGCACCCGGCTTTCTCCCTGAAGCGTGCCGGGGTAGCGATGAGCCGGGGCCGTCTGCATCGGCTCCACTTTTTGAAGGCGGACCGGCGTCGGAGCGGACGCCTCGGACGCAGGCGCTTCGTCGCCGCCACAGGCGGTCAGGCCCAGGGCAACGATCAGGCTGAGGGAGGAAAGGATGAAGGTGGTCTTTCTCATGGCTGTGTCGTCAAGGATGGAAGGTTGCGCACTCATTCGGCCAACAGAGGGCGTTCGAGCAAAAGTTCGAGTTGAAAAACGTTCACGTAATAGCGATAAAGGGTCTCCAGATGCGCCAGCTCCTGGTTGGCGAGCAGGACCTCGGCGTTGAGCACGTCGGTGGTCTTTTCGAGCCCCTGCGCATAGCGGTCCGTGCGGATGCGCAGGTTTTCGCGGGCCTGCGCCACGGCGGCCTGCGCCCGTTCGAGTTGCCGTCGCGTTTGCTCGATGCCGCGCCGGGCCGCGTCGATCTCGACCTGGTTCCTCAGGGCCTGATCCTGAAGCGTGATCCGGCTTTTCTGAAGCTCGGCCTTCGCACGTTCGACCCCGGCGATCTGCCGGAACCCGTCGAAGAGGTTCCATTGGAGCGTCGCGCCGATGGTCCAGCTCCGGCCGTTGGCGCCGAAGAGGGCGCCGCCGTTCAGGTCATAGCTCCCGAAGAGGTTCAGGCGCGGCAGAAAGCGCAGCCGTCCGGCCCGGAGGGCCTGCCGGGCCGCCTCGGAACGGAAACGCAGCGCCTGCATGTCGGAGCGGCTCCGGTTGACCGCCTGCACGTCCACGTCGCCGAGCGACACGGTGCGCGGCTCCAGCCCGTCGGTTGGCGTGAGGGTCACCTCCTCCTCGATGCCG
>JALSSK010000242.1 GCA_026984335.1 Rhodothermales bacterium | reverse complement strand
CCGAGCAGGTCGAAGACCGTGAGGCGGACGGGACCGGCTTCGGGCAGGCTGAAGCCGATGGTCGTCTCCGGATTGAAGGGGTTGGGGTAGTTCTGGTCGAGTTCATACGAGTCCGGGAGGTCGGCCTGTGCGTCGCCCGGGCCGCCGCCGAAGCGGAGGTCCGCCACCGCGAGATCGAAGGGCCGGAGGTGGGCCTGATCGCCCATCACGTAGAAGGAGAGGAGCACGAGGTCTTCGGCGGTGAAGACCCCGCCGCCGTCGAGGCGCCGGAGGTCGCGGAACCGGATGCGGTGACGCTTCGGCTCGGGCGTGAGACGCACGATCGTGCCGAAGTGGTTGGCCGTATTGATGGAAGCTTTTTCGAGGAGGAGCCGCACCTGCCCCCGGCCCGAAGCCGTGAACTCGAGGTACCGATAGTCGCTCAGGTCGAGCGGTCGGGCGTTCGATTGGAGGTAGCGGAAGAGCGCGGCCCACGTCTTCACCTCGCCCGTGAGGCGGGCATCGCGCTCGACGATCCACCGCCCCGGCGCATCGAGTGCCGAAGGCTCCTGCGCGAAGATCTCGAAGTCGTCGACGCGGGCGTTCTCCACGTCGCGGGCATAGCTCCACGCGCCGTCGGCGAGGTAGAGTTGATCCCGCGCGCCGCCTTGCTCCGTCTCGATGAAGAAGGCGGCGTCGAAGACCGGACCGACGGGCGCTTCCACCGTCGCCACCGGCGCGCCGCCCGCTTCGGGCTTCGGCAACGGCAGCTCCGCTTCGAAGAACTCCTGCGCGCCGCTCTCGGTGCGCGCCACCGCCCCGCCGGTGAGCCGGAGCGTCTTTGCCCCCGCCCCATTGACCACCTCGAGCGTCAGACGGCCCTGCGCATACCGGCCCCGCCGGACGAAGACGCGCGGCAGCCCGGGCGGGGTCTCGTCGGTGTTTCGGAAGGTGAGCGGCGCCTCGCCGGAGAGCGCGTTCAGAATGCGCCCGACGAGGTCCCGCGTGTACGCCTTCGACACCGACCAGACCTGGAAATTATAGACCTCGTCGCCGCCGGCGGGCGGGGCATATTCGTCGTGCCGGAAGCGGCTGTCGATGGTGAAGCCGTCGCCCGCGCGATAGACGACGAAGCTGACGGCGTAGTCGACGGCGCCGTTCTCGTGGCGGAGTTGGGCGAGGAGGAAGGGATGTCCGTCCACCGGGAGGAGCCTGACGGCTTCGAGGGCCGCGCCGCGCAGCCGGTCGCAGACGACCTTCGTGTGCTCGTAGATCTGGCCGGGCGGTGTGGTGGCGGCGAAGAGTGCGCCGAGGCGGACGTCGTCCGAACGCACGTAATCGACGGCGAAGACGCCCGTGGCGTTCGTCACCGGGAGCAGGTCCGACGGGGAGACGACGAAGGCGCGGCTCTGCCGTGGACCCGTCTGCGGGATGAAGGCAATCAACTCGGAGATCGCCCCGGTCTTCCCGGCGGTTTCGCGGGCGGGCTCGAAGGGCGGGGCCTTCGCGGGCGGGTTCGTCCGGGCAAAGAGACGGCGGCGATAGAGCACGCGGGCGAGCGTCCGGGCGAGGCTCCCGTTCGATTCGAGGCCGCTGTCGTCGCCGCCGCTCGATCCGGTGGGCGAGACGGTGGCGTTGTCCTGATCGTCTTCGGTCGGGTCGCCGTTGCCGGGCGTCGCGTCGCGGTCGGTCTGGTCGATGGCCGTCACCTCGGCGACGTTGATCTGCGGGGTCGTCTCGGCGAGGACGGTGGCCGTGAGCTCGAGGCGCACGGTGTCTCCGACGGCGAGGCTGCCCACGTCCCACACGCCGGTGAGCGCGTCGTACGTCCCCCGCGTGGGCGCGGCCGAGACGAAGGCGAGGCTGTCCGGGTCGGGCCACGTGTCCGTCACACCGACGCCGGTGGCGTCGTTCGGGCCGTCGTTGGTGAGGGCGAGCGTGAAGACGACGTTCGTGTTCGTGGCAGGGGCAGGCTCGTCCACGTCCATCGTGAGCGCGAGATCGACGGACTGCGTATAGCCGAAGTCATGGCCCGCATCCGTGTTTCCGAACCCGGAGAAAGCCGCCGTCTCGGCGTTGTCGGTCGTCATCACGGCGCCGGCGGGCACGTCGTCCGGGTCGATGTCGAGGAAGAACGCGCCGTCGGCGGCGAGGGGGAAGGCATAGTCGCCGGAGGCGTCGGTGCGCGTGGCGGTCGCAAGCACGTCGCCCGCGCCGTCGCCGTCGCTGTCGCGGTAGAGGCGCACGGTGAGGCCCTCGGCGCCCGCGTCGCCGCCGCCGAAGAGGCCGTCCGCGTCGACGTCGAGGAAGACCTTGCCCGCAATCTCATTGACGCCGTCGGTCAGGCAGGCGATGGACTCATAGTCGGAGCCCGCCTCAAGTTCAGTCACGAAAGCGGCGGTTCCGGAGGTTTTGTCGATGGTGAAATAGCCGTTGGCGTGGGGGCCGCCGAACGCGCCGGTGGTTCCGTACAGTTGTCCGAGCGCGTCGAAGGAGAGGCCCTCCATGTCGTTTTGCCCGAGCGCGCCCACGTCGGTGACGGCGCCGGTCAGTTTGTCGATGCGGATGAGGCGATCCCCCGTGCCGCCGTTGTTGGCGATGGCATAGAGCTGCCCGTCCACCGGATCGATGGCAAGGTCGTCGAGGTCTTCGAAGCCGACGGCGGCGGTGGAAGGCACGACGACGTAGTCCACGCCCGCGCCAAAGGCGTCCGGCACGTGCGCGCCCGTCTCGGGGTCGATGACGAGGAGCAGGTCGTCCGGGCCGTTGCGCCGGTGGGCGCCGTAGAGCCACCCGGTGAAGGGGTCGAAGGCGAGGCCGTCGACGTCGCTGAAGGTGACGCTTCCCTCGGCGCCGGCGCCCGTGCCGAAGGAGGAGTCGAGCGCCGAGAACGCGCCCGTGGTGAGGTCGAGCGTGCCGAGCCGGTCGGCGTCGGCGGCATAGAGCACGCCTGTGGCGGGCCGGTACGCCGCCGCCTCGATGCGCGAGACGCCCACCGGGCCGAGGTCCGTCTCCTGCCCCGTCGCGCGGACGACCCACGTAAGTTCGTCGCCGCCGTCGGCCACGAGGTAGCACACGTCCACCGAGGCGAGCGGGATGGGGGTGAGGGTGACGCTCGCCTGATCGTCTTCGGCGGGGTCGCCGTTGCCCGGCGTCGAGTCGGGGTCGTCCTCCTTCGCATTCGTGATCTCGGCCGTGTTCGTGACGGTGGCGGTGGTGTGGACGCGGGCGACGAGCGTCAGGGTCTGCGAGCGGTTCTTGTTGAGCTTGCCCAGGTCCCACACGCCGCTCTCGGCGTCGTACGTGCCCTTCGACGGGTCGGCGCTGACGAAGGTCAGACCGGGAGGAAGGAGGTCGGTGACGAAGACGTCTTTGGTGTGGTCGGGGCCGCTGTTCTCCACGGTGATCGTGAAGGTGACGTCGGTTGCCTCGACGGGAGCGGCATGGTCCACGGTCATCGTGAGCGAGAGGTCGGCCTCCTTCGCGCGGGGGGGGTGGGGGCGCGGCTCGCCGTCGGGCGCGGCGGCGCTCAGGGCGAGGAGCGCGCAGAGGGAGCACAGCGCCCGGAAACTCGCGCGGAGCCGGGCGAAGGGCAAGGCCGTATGGGAGACGTGAGAACGGTTCATGGCGGTGTGGACGAGCAAGGTGATCGGTTTAGGCCCTGCGGGCGGGCGAGGGGCGAGCGGGGACGTCGTACAGCGCGTGGACGTCGTGCGCCGCCGCGCCGGGGGTCGTGCCCGCGTGAGGCCTCCGCGCTCGCCGGCTCATGCCCCAACCGTACAGCGCGATGAAAACGAGCACGTCGAGCAACAGCCCGAAGATCAGATAGAGCACGGGCATGAAAAGCATCGAGCCGTAGTGGAGGAGAGCGGCTTGCAGGGTGTATTTCAGGGGAATGAAGATCGTCAGGTGCCCCATGATGAGGAAGGTGAGGGCAATCTTTCGAGGCAGGGAAAAGTCGAGGAGATAGTGCGTCAAGCCGAGCACGAGCGGCACGAGCGAGAGCACGAAGAAGCTGGTCGCGGTCATGCTTTTGAGATAGCCTCCGAGCGTGTACGGGAACGCGCCGGGGAAGAGGAAGAAGTACGTGAGGGCGGTGCCCTGGATGAAGATGAGGGCGCGGAGGTAGTATGCGGCGGGCGTGAAGCGCGGCGGCAGCGCGAATGAGACGACGAGGAGCGCGCCCGCGACGGCGGCGGTGAGGAGCCGGAGGGTGAGGGCGGGTTCGCCGGCGGAGAGCTCGAGGTGGGGGATGGCGAGCGTGAGGTCGAACGCGCCGTGGTAGCGCGTGAGCACGACGCGGGCGGGCAGGCCGAGCGCATCGCGCCAGAAAGCAAAGACGCGCGCCCAGAAGACGGCGACCCACGGCGCGGCTCCGTAGAGCCACCCGCCGGTCATCGCGAAGGCCAGCGCCGCCGCCTTCAGCAAGCTCGTCCGTCCGTGGGGCAGGCGCGCCATCGCGCGGTGCCGGTGCAAAAACGTGGGCGCGGCGTTCGCATATGGCGGGCGGGCGCTATGGGCGGGGGAAACGGGCATCGAAGGACGGTTTATAGATGCTTGAAGAAACCGAGCTGCACCCCGGCGCGACGGTAGAAGGGGTTGGCGTACCCCGTCAAGCCCGCGTGGAAGCCCCAGTCTTTCCCGACCCACCTTTTCCACGAGAACATGAGGTCGGCGCTTCGATAGTCGGCGAAGAAGGTGAGGGGATCGACGAGCACGTAGCTCTCGCGCCCGAAGCCGATGCGGAAGGCCGCATAGTAGCGCCCGGGGTAGCCGTGCGTGAGGGCGAGGAAATAGTAGGCGGCCAGGGCCGAGCCGGGCGTGCTCACGTTCCACCGGACGCTGCCTTGAAGCACCCACGACGGCGAGGCGTAATACTGGGCTTCGAGCGTCACGGCATAGTCCCGGTGCACGTCTTTGCCGTCGAAGAGGCTCAGGCTCGCGAGCGTGACGAGGCGGTGGTCGGGGAGCCACCGGCGCGCCGCCTGAAGGTCGAGGCTGAGGCGGGGGTTGAAGAAGCCGCCGCTGCTCAGGCCGAGGCTCGCGCGCCCGAACCAGCGTTCGGAGAGCCCGCGTGTGGTGACGGCTTTGTAGAGAAAGCCCTGATCGCCGAAGCGCTGCTGAAAAGCCGCCTCGACGCGCCACACTTCGTACGCGCCCACCTGCCGCACGCCGGTCAGGTGGAGGCCTCGCCAGCCGTCGTATCCGCCGGTGAGCGCCTGCGCGCTGATGCCCGCCTCGATGCGGTCGCGCGTCTGCGCCGCCGAGCGGAGCGGCATCGCCAGACACAGACAGGCGAGCGCCCCGGCGCAGACGCGCGCGAGGCGCCGCCCGCCGTGCGGGGGAGGAAGGGGCGAGAGGCGGAGGTCAGGCGGCATAGGTCAGCGAAGACGAATCGGCGGAGGCGAGTTCGTGATAGAGGATGCCCGCGATGTGCTCGGCGGCGCGTCCGTCGCCGTAGGGGTTCTCGATGGCGGTCATGGCGCGGTAGCGATCCGCGTCGCGCATCAGGCGCGTCACCCATGTGCGGATGGCCTCGCCGTGGGCGCCGATGAGCACCCCGCCCCCCGCCTCGATGAGCTCCGGGCGCTCGGTCGTCTCGCGAAGCACGAGCACGGGTGTGCGCACCGTGGCCGCCTCCTCCTGAAGGCCGCCGGAGTCGGTCAAGACCAGCCAGGCGTGATGGAGCAGCCAGAGCATCTGCGGATAGTTGAGCGGCTCGGTGAGCAGAAGGCGGTCGGCGGCGTCGGGCGCCAGGTCCGTCAGGGCGGCCTCCACCGTGCGCCGCACCTCGGGGTTGGGGTGGACGGGCCAGACGACGAAGAGGTCGTCGTGCGTCTCGGCCAGCCGGCGCACGGCGCGGGTGATCTCCGTGATCGGCGCGCCCCAGTTCTCGCGCCGGTGCGCCGTCACCAGCAACAGCCGGCCCCGCTCGGCGCGCTGCACCAGGTTGGTCAACCGGCAGGCCTCGTTCGTGGGCATCTGCGAAAAGTACGTCAGCACGTGACGCATGCCCCACCGCGTGGCGTCGACGATGGTGTTGCCGACGGTGTGGATGGCGCCGGGAGAGATGCCCTCGAAGGCGAGGTTCGTCATCGCCTGCCGCGTCGGGGCGAAGTGCCAGCGCGCCACGCGGGCAATGAGCTGACGGTTCTTCTCCTCGGGAAAAGGATTGTGGTCGTCGAACGAACGCAGCCCGGCCTCGACGTGCCCCACCGGGAGCCTGTGATAAAACGCCGCCAGCGCCGCCATGAGCGCCGAAGAGGTGTCGCCGTGGACGAGGACGGCTGCCACGTCGCACGTCCCGAGCACCTGATCGATCCGGTCGATCAAAAGCGCGCTCAGGTTGCCCAGCGACGGACGCTCCCGCTTTAGATCAAGCTCGAATGCGGGTTCGATGCGAAAAAAATCGTAGAGGGGCCACGCGAGGTCCTCGTGCTGACCGGTGTGGAGCACCAGGGGACGAAGGGGCAGATCTTTTAACGCATGATAAACCGGAGCCATCTTGATGATCTCCGGCCGGGTGCCCATGCTCAGGAGCACGACCTTTTCGCGCATACGGTCTCTCTGGTCTTCGTGGTCTGAATCAGTCGATCAGGGACGGTCGCCACGGAGGGCGGAGGTCCGTCGGGACCACTCACACGGAAAAGCCCGGAAAGGAAAGACAGTACGAAGTGCGAAAAGCACGCTGCGGAAGACGACGAGGGCTTCACGAGCGTCGGGATAGATTATCGGCAGTTACCGTGCCGCATTAAGGTTTCGGGCGAGGACGCGCGGCGCACCCGGGGCGGGGACCGGGCGAAGGCAGCGCACCTTTCAGGCGAACGCGTGAGAGGAAAAAAGCAAAACCGGGAATATTTCCCATGATCTGCCCGGAAAGGAAAGCGCGAGGGCAAGTCGTGGAAGCTCGAACCGCGACGCCGGAAAGCGAGGGGGCGCATGGACGATCTCCCGGGAGAGGGTGGGGCATGAAGAGAAAAATCTTCCGCATGTCATGCGCCGTTCCGTTCCGTTTCGGCCTTTTCCGCGCGTGCGGGTTTCTCCCGGCGCGCGCGCGGCCCGGCGTCGGAAGCGGGATGCGCCCGGCCGGGCGTGCGTCTCGGCGCGCGGCCCGTCGCATCCGTCACGAGTCCCGCTTCGAGCGCCCATACCACGCCGTGCGCCCGCACCCCCGCAGCGATGTGGACACGCGCGCCGCTGACGGTGGTGGGGTGCTCCGGCGCGCCCAACCGCACGCCGGTCTCGATGACGAGCGCGCCCTCGGCAGAGACGACGCCCCGCACGAGGCTCCGCGCGCCGAGACGCACGTCCCCGGCGGCGAACAGGCTGCCGTCGATGATCACCGCTTCGCTCGCGATCACGTCGCCGTGCGCCTTGAGGCTGCCGGTGAGGTGCGCCCCCGCGCCGAGGCGGAGCCGTCCCGTCACGACGACGTTGCCCTCGAGCCGGTGGCGTTCGGGGACGTGGAGGTCGCCTCTGACGTACGTCCGCGCCGCCGTCTCGTGGAAGCACCCGCGCGGGCGGTAGAGGATGCGCGCGCCGGACTTCCGGTTTTGCGGAGACGCACCCCGAGCCTGACCTCCGAAAACGATGGCGGGCGCCTGAAGACGCTCGAAGGCACAGCCGGCGGCGAGGTGGAGCGCGCTTTCGGATGAGGCGTTGCCGTGCAGGCGCGTCCCGCGCGCGGCCGTCACGCGCCCTCGGCCGTGGAGCCACCGGCGCACCATACTGCCCGGCCCGAGGTCGATCTCCTCTTCCCCGAAAACGGCGAATAAATCGCTCTCGGGTCCGCAGCGGAGCCTGCCCGGAGCATACAGCTCTCGGTCGAGGATGAAGCGCGGGGGCAGCCGCCATTCGCGGGCGGGCGAGAGCAGATACGGGGCCGGCGGAAGCATCATGCGCGCGGTACGGACGGCCGTCTCGGAGCAGAGGACGTGGATGCCGGGCATCGACGGGGGAGCGTCCTCCCCGGCTTCGCGGAGGACGTCGAGGTGAGGGCGCACGCGCGCTTCGAAGCGGGCGGCGGCCCGGCGAAGATCCTCCTCATACTCGTCGGACAGCGTCGGGGAGGCCGCGTCCCGCCGGAGCCACAGCTCGGCGAAGGCGGGCGCGAGGGCGAGGAGAAACCACAATGCAGCCACGACGGCAAGGAGGAAAAGCATGGCGTCAGGGATCGGAGGGAGGATCGGGCTTCCGGTGACGGTAACGTTTGGTCTTGTCCCACACGATGTCTTTGCGCCGCACGCGGGGATGAAACTGCGAGAGCGCGGCGCGCGAGGCGGAGATCATGCTGATGAGGAAGCCGAAGAGGATCAGCGGGAGCAGGCGAAGACGACGCGACGCCCCGTCGAGGTGGACGGCGGCGGCGATCTCGAAGAAGGCCGCATAGTTGCCGATGGTGTTGTACGCGGCTACGGCAAGCAGCGCGAGCACGCCGTGCATCGTCTGGAGGCCGAGGTAGAACAGCGCGATGGCCGTCAGCCAGCCCAGAAGCAGGACCGGCGCCATGAGGTAGACGCCCAGCAGAAGCACACCGTCGACGCGCTCGCGCAGGCGCAGGTGCTTGCTCGTCGCAATCCGGGCGGTGTATCGGAGGGCGGCGTCCGTGTGCCCCCTGGCCCAGCGCATGATCTGCCGGATGCGCACCGGCCATTCCTCGGGCGATTCCTCATAACACTCGTACCAGTTCGAGTACGCCACCTTCCACCCGTTCATGAGCAGGCGACACGTGATGTCGGTGTCCTCGGTCAGCGAGTCGTCCCGCCATCCGCCGGAACTGAGGAGCGCGCTCCGGCGCACGCCGCCGACGGTCCCGCCATACTGCGGGATCAAGCCCAGGTTCATCCGCGCCTGTTGATCGACCTGATAGCCGCCCGAACGTTCGAGGTCGAGCAGGCGTGTGAGGAGGTTGCGCGGAGTGTTGGCAGGCATCACGCGCCCCATCACCGCACCCACCTCGGGGTCGAGGAAGGGGGCGACGAGCTGTTTGATGAGGGGGCGGCCCGGCAGATAGTCGGCGTCGAAGTTGAGCATCAACTCCGTCTCGACGAGCGCCACGGCGTCCTTCAGCGCGGCGGCCTTCCCGGGCTTGCCGTCCGTCCGGTGGAAGGGCCGGATGCGCTCCGGATGCCGCGCCGCATAGGCGTCGATGATGGCGCGTGTGCCGTCGGTCGAGCGGTCGTTCACCGGCATGATGAGCAACCGGTCCTCCGGATAATCGACGACCAGGAGCGCTTCGAGGATGTTCCGGATGACGGCCTCCTCGTTGTGCGCCGCGATGAGCACCGTCACCGGAGGCCAGTCGGTCGTGTCGATGGGGACGTACGGGTGCCGCTGACGCCCGAAGAGCCGGTTGAACGTGAACACGTAATGGCGCGCCGTGTAAACGCAGAGCAGGAAAATGATCAGATAGAGCGTGACGATAAGCCCCTTGATCCATCCCGAGCGCTCGGCCGGGAAGGTCTCGCGCCACCGGAGCGGTTCCTCGACGACCACGTCCCACGGCGCGTTCGCTTCGGCGTGGCGCGTGCGGAGATGCGCGGCGGTCGAGTCCGGCGCGCGCGGCGGCGCGCCCGGTGCGGCGAAGCCCGGAGCGGCAAGGCAGCCCGCCATGCAAAACAGCACGACGCGCCACCGGCGAATCAGACCCTTGCGTTGGATTTCCATTGGCGAAGGAACACCCGCCAGGGAGCACTTCGCCGGAGGTCATGTGCGCCTGCGGGCGCATCCGGCGCTTCCCGTCTTTGTGAGAAAGCGACGCTGTGGATCGATCACGGGCGACGCCGGCCTGCCTCGGGCAAACCGTCCGGGATCGATCCCCTTGAGTATCGGGCTGAGGTCGGCTTCCCTAAGCCGCGGGTGGGATTGGGTGAGCGAGTCGAGGTTTTGAGTCCTGTTTTTCAGGAAGTTATGGGGGTGTTTGTGCAGGGGCCCGATCCGGGCGGTGCGCCGAGCGCGACGAAGGCGCATGAGGGCAGGCCGCCCGGCGGCGATCTCCGGATTTTTCACGGAATTCGTCGGGCGAGGGATGGCGGCGGGCTCGTCTTTGGTGAGAAGGGAGTATCTTGCGCATCCCGCTTCGGGAAGCGTCGCGTCCGTCCCGGTTTCGCACGCGCGCCCCGTCCTGTGAAACCAAACGCCCGCGCATCGATGGAAGCGTACCTCGAAGAGCACCTCCGCGCCGTACTCGCCGACATGGGCGGTGCGCCGGACGACTTCGCCATCGCGTTCGAGAAGCCGAACAACCCCGAGCACGGCGACCTCGCCACGAACGTGGCGCTCAAGCTGGCGCGGCACTTCCGCCGCGCCCCGCGTCAGATCGCCGAGGAGATCGCCGCGCGTCTGACCGCGCGCGTGGATCCCGCGCGCGTGGCCGCCGTGGAGGTGGCCGGGCCGGGTTTCCTCAACTTCCGCTTTGCCGAAGCCTACCTCACCGACCGCCTCGCCGACCTCCTTGCCGCCGGAGAAGACTACGGGAAGATCGATGAGGGGCGCGGCCGCCGCGCGCTCGTCGAGTTCGTCAGCGCCAATCCGACGGGGCCGCTCACGGTGGGTCACGGGCGCAACGCCGTCCTCGGAGACACCGTCGCCAACCTGCTCGAATGGACGGGATGGGCCGTCACGCGCGAATACTATTTCAACGATGCCGGGCGGCAGATGCGCGTCCTCGGCGAGAGCGTGCGCGCCCGCTACCGCGCCCTCGTCGATCCCGACCTGCCCGTGAAGCGCATCAAGCGCGGCGAAGACGACTTCGTGGAGGTGCCGGAGAGCTTCCCGGACGACGGCTACCTCGGCGACTACATCATCGCCATCGCCGAGGCGCTCTATGCCGAGCACGGCGCATCCCTCGGGGAGGAGGACGTGGAGCCGTTCAAAAAAGCCGCCGAGGAGGTCATCTTCGCCGACATCGCGGCCACGCTCCGGCGGCTCGGCATCGAGATGGACACCTTTTTCAACGAACACACGCTCTACGAGAACGGCAAGGTCTGGGAGGTCGTCGAGGCGCTCCGCGAGAAAGGGTACGTGTATGAGAAAGACGGCGCGGTGTGGTTCAAGACGACCGAACTCGGCAAGGATCAGGACACCGTGCTCATCAAATCGAGCGGAGAACCGACGTATCGCCTGCCCGACATCGCGTACCACGTGGACAAGTTCGAGCGCGGCTTCGACCGGATGATCGACGTCTTCGGGGCGGACCACATCGCCACGTATCCGGACGTGCTGGCGGCCGTGCGCCTGCTCGGATATGATGCGGATCGGGTGGAGGTGATCCTCTATCAGTTCGTGACGCTCGTGCGCGGCGGCGCGCCGGTGAAGATGTCTACCCGGAAGGCCACCTACGTCACGCTCGACGAGCTCATGGATGAGGTGGGCGAGGACGTGACGCGCTTCTTCTTCCTCATGCGCTCGCCCCACACGCACCTCGAGTTCGACCTCGACCTGGCGAAGGAGGCGAGCGAGAAGAATCCGGTGTTTTATCTTCAGTACGCCCACGCCCGCATCTGTTCGATCCTCCGGAAGGCGGAGGAGGTGGGCTTCACGTTCGGGGAGACGCCGGACCTGACGTTGCTCACGCATGAGGCCGAGACGGGCCTGATGAAGACGCTCTTCGAACTGCCGGAGGTGCTCCGTCGGGCGGCCGCGGCGAAAGAGCCGCATCGCGTGGCGAACTACCTCCGCGAGGTGGCCGTCGCCTTTACGCAGTTTTACGGACATTGCCGCATCATCGGTGAGGAGCGGGCGTTGGCGACGGCGCGGATGCACCTGGCGCAGGCGGCGCGGCACGTCCTCCGCAACGGCCTGACGGCGCTGGGCATCTCCACCCCCGAACGCATGTGACCCGCCGCGCGCACCCGCCGCGCCCGAGCCACATGACGGCGCGCCGCGCCTCCGATCTCCCCCGCATCCCATGAGTTTTTTCGTCCGGATCAAACAACTCGCCTCGGAGACCGCCGTCTACGGGGTCGCCTCCATTGTGGGCCGGATGATCGGGTATGCGCTCTTCCCGGTGTATTCGCACGTCTTCCTCCCGGATGAATACGGCATCGTCTCGGTAGTCTATACCGCGTTCATTTTTCTGAACGTGCTCTATCAGTACGGGATGGAAGCGGCCTACATGAAGTTTGCGGCGGACCGAGCGCCGGAGGAGCGGGGGACGACCTTCAGCACGGCGATGGGGTCGCTCTTCGGCACGTCGGTGATGCTTTCGGCGGCGATGCTCGTGGCGCGCCGTCCGGTGGGAGCGGTCGTCGGGCTGGAGGCGGACTGGCTGTTTCTGCTCTATTATGCCGCGCTCATCCTCGTGCTCGACACGCTGGCGGTGGTGCCTTTCGCCGAACTTCGCCTGCAGAACCGTCCCTGGCGTTTCGCCTCGATACGGCTTGCGAGCGCCGTCGTCAACGTGGGAATGAACCTGTGGCTCATCTTTGGCCTGCGCATGGGGATCGAGGCCGTCTTCCTCGCCAACGTGGTCTCTTCGGCGACGGCGCTCCTTTTGCTCGCGCCCACGTTCGTCGGTTCGCTTCGCCTGCGCTTCGACCGGGCGTTGTGGCGGCGGATGCTCGGTTTCGCGCTGCCGTTCGTGCCGGGCGGGCTGGGCTATGCCGTCACCGAGCGGGTCAACATCTTCTTCCTCGAAAGCATGCCGCCGCACCGGGTGCTGGCGCTCTATGGCGACCGCCTGTCGCCGGAGACGCTCGCGGCCCTTGCCGCCGCCCCGGAAGGCGCCTACGGCGACTACGTGGTGGGGGTCTTCAGCGGTTGCCTGAAGCTGGCCGTCTTCATGATGCTCGTGACGCAGATGTTCCGGTATGCGTGGCAGCCGTTCTTCCTTCAGCACGCCCGCGACCCCGACGCCCGGCCCCTCTTCGCCCGCGTCTTCACGCTCTATACGGCGGTGGGCCTGTTCGTCTTCCTCGGCGTCTCGTTCTTTGCGCAGGAGCTGGTCGCGTTTCCGCTTCCGGGCGGGCGGAGACTGGTGGCCGAGAGTTACTGGCTCGGATTGTTCATCGTGCCGCCCGCCCTGCTCGGCTATGTGTTTCAGGGATGGTACTACAACTTCTCGGCGGGGGCGTACATCGAGAAACAGACGAAGTATTTCATCCACTGCACGGCGGCGGGCAGCGCGGCGGCGGTGGGGCTGAACCTGTGGCTGGTGCCCCGGTACGGGATG
>JALSSK010000241.1 GCA_026984335.1 Rhodothermales bacterium | reverse complement strand
GGAGCCGCCGCGCGCGGTGGGGGCGCATGCCCGACTGCTGCCCGTGCTTCGCCTCGTGCCCGCTCTGCTCGTCGCGCTTTTCGGCTTCTCCTTCGTCTGGGATTTCCCCGGCGTCTCCGTCGCCGCTTTCGGCCGCGCGCTCGCCCTCGACGGGCTGCTCCGCATCCTTTCGGTGAGCGGCCTCATCGGTTTCGCCACGAACTGGCTGGCGATCACGATGCTCTTCAATCCGCGCCGCAAGCGTCCCATCTTCGGGCAGGGGCTCATCCCGGCGCAGCGCGAGCGCGTCATCTTCCGCCTGGCCAAAGCCGTCTCCGAGGAGCTCATCAACGAGGAGATCATCAAGCAGAAGATCGAGGAGCACCAGATCATCCCGAAGTACCGGGAGATGGCGCTCTCGGTGACGCGCGGCGTGATCGAGGACCCCGAGTTCCGCGCCGAACTAAAGGCCCTTGCCGCCGATTATGCGGAGCAGGTGCTCACCTCCGAACAGGTGCGGATGCGGCTGGCCGAGGTTGCCGTGCAAAAGATCGAGGAGCACGCCGGGGAAGGGCTCGGCCGCCTCGCGCTGAAGGCGTATCGTTTCCTCAACGAGGAGGACTTCAAACGCCGCATCGACAACGCCATCCGCGACCTGCCCACCTCGCTCGACGCCGTGCTCGACGAGATGGACCACCTCCTCGACCGCGTGCCGGTGCTCATCGAGGCGAAGTCGGAGGAGATCGAGGAGTGGGCCACGCGCATCGTGCTCGGTTTCGTCGAGAACCTCGACGTGTACACGATGATCATGGGCAACATGATGCAGTACGATGAACGGCAGCTCGAAAACCTGCTCAAGCGCACGACGAACGAGCAACTCAACTACATCAAATACCTCGGCGGCGTGCTCGGCTTCTTCGGCGGGCTGGTCATCTGGAAGCCCGTGCTCGCCCTTTCCTTCTTCGGCGCGCTCGGTCTCGTGCTCTGGGGGCTCGATGCGCTGCTGTTTCGGATGAAGCAGGGTAGCTCGCCCTCGGCATGACGGCCCCGTTTGGGAAGAACGAGCCCTTGACGCGGACGGTGGGGATTGTATGGGGGTTTGGGTGGATGGGTGATCTTGACGGGAGCCGAAAGGCGAACCCCTACAACGAGTCGACGAGCAGTTTCGTCGCCATGAGGAGGATGGCCGCCACGAGCACGATGCGGATCACCTTCTCTCCGCGGCGCACGGCCAGGCGGGCCGCCCACCAGGCGCCGAGCGCGTTCCCGACGGCCAGGCTCAACCCCAGGCCCCAGTCCACGTGGCCGGTCCACGCGAAGATGGCCAGCGCCGGAACCGTATAAAACAGCACCACCGTCACCTTGTGCATGTTCACGAAGACGAGGTTCATCCGGAGGAGGTGATAGAACGCCGCCATGAACAGGAAGCCGACGCCGACCTGAATGAAGCCGCCGTAGAAACCGATCCCGAAGAGCGCGGGATAGATCCACCACGTCTTGACGCCCTCGTTCGTCGTCTCCTTGTCGCGGGAGCGGGGGATGATCATCGAGATGACCACGCCGATCATAATGACGGCGAGGATGCGCTCGAACCACTCGTCGCTGACGCGCACGGCGGCGACGGCGCCGAGCACCGCGCCCGGCAGCGCCCATACCGCGAAGATCAGGCTCTGTTCGAGGCGGCTCACCTTCTCCCGGCGGAAAGAGAGCACCGCGAAGATGTTCTGCACGAAGATGGCGACGCGGTTGGTGCCGTTGGCCGTCGCCCCGTCGAGGCCGAGGAAGAGGAGCACGGGCACGGTGAGCGTGGAGCCGCCGCCGGCCATGACGTTGAGGACGCCGGCGAGGAGCCCGACGCCGAAGAGGAGGAAAATGTCCGCGTATTCCGGCATGCGTGTGAGGGGTCGGCAGCAAAGGACGGGCGCAAGATAACGACCCGCCCTTCGAAGTGCACCCCGCGCCCCTACCGCGCCGTCTCCACCGCTTCGGGCCGCGCGACGGGCGACGGGAGCTTCGCCGCGAGCGCCTCGGAGAGCCGCGCCGGACGCGCCTTCGCGGGGACGGCCACCTGCACGGCCGGCGCGTCCTCTCGGAAGTTCAGCAAGCGCTCGATGATGCGCTCCCGGGACGGCTCCTCGATGATGAGTTGCCGGAGCCGGCTTGCGTGGCGGAAGCCCTTGAAATAGCCGCCGTACATGCGCCGCATCTCCAGCACGCCCTTGCGCTCGCCGAGCCACCGGCACTTGAGCGTGAGGTGCTCCGCCACCACGGCCACGCGCTCCTCCCACGACGGCGGCGGCGGAAGCTCGCCCGTCGCCATGAAGACCTTCGCGTCGCGGAAGATCCACGGGTTGCCGATGGCCCCGCGCCCGATCATCACCGCGTCGACGCCCGTCTCGTCGAACATCGCCCGGATCTTCTCCGGCGTCGTCGCGTCGCCGTTGCCGATGAGCGGGATCGAGAGGCCGCCCTCCTCCTTGATCCGCCGGAGCCACGCCCACCGCGCCTCGCCCCGATACATCTGCGCCCGCGTCCGCGCATGCACGGCCAGCGCCCGCACGCCCGCCTCTTCGAGCATCCGCGCCACCTCGAGGATGCGGATCGACGCATCGTTCCACCCGAGACGGGTCTTCACCGTCACCGGCCGCTCCGTCGCCGCGACGACGGCCTCCGTGATGGCCCGCATCTTCGGCACGTTCCGCAATATGCCCGCCCCGCCGTCCTTGCACACCACCTTCTTCACCGGGCACCCGAAGTTGATGTCGATCACGTCCGGCCCCACCGCATCGACGATCTTCGCCGCCTCACGCACCTGCCCGACGTCGCCGCCGAAGATCTGGATGCCGATCGGGCGTTCCTCCTCGAAGATGTCGAGCTTCTTGTGCGAACCCTCTGCGTCGTGAACGAGGCCGCCGGAGGAGATGAACTCGGTGTACATCATGTCCGCCCCGTACCGTTTGCACAGGATGCGGAACGGCGGGTCGCTCACGTCCTCCATGGGCGCGAGAAAGAGGGGGCGTTCGCCAAAGGCTATCGGTCCGATCTTCATGAGGCCGACGCAATCGTTTCGGAAAGGGATCCCTCGAACGAGCCTTGACGAAGGGCTGTTCCGCCCCGTCGTCCCGGCGCCGCACGCCCGTCGCCCCGTCAAAAGAACGAAGCGGGGCCAACTTTTTCGGGAAGCGTCGTATACGGGAATGTTTACGGAATGCCTCTCCCAACCAAGCCCGATCACCATCATGCGCGCGAAGCTATCCCCCCTTCTCCCCGCTCTCACGCTGGGCCTGTTCGCTCTCGTTCTCACCGGATGCGGAGGGCCGAACCTCATGGAACGCCTCCGGTACGGATGGGGCTACAGTATCTGCGGCCTCCTCATCCTCATTCTCGACATCGTCGCCCTCCTCGAAGTGGCCGGAAGCGACCGGAGCTTCGGCGACAAGGTGCTCTGGGGTCTGTTGATCTTCTTCTTCCCCGTCGGCGGCCTCATCCTCTATTACCTCTTCGGGCGGAAATAAGAGCCGGTCGTCTTCGAAGGTTCGGGCCGGGGCTCCCTCGCGAGTCCCGGCTTTTTTTCGAAAAAGCCATTCGTGCGACGGGCGGTCTTCTCAATGCGGGCGGCGGCGGCTATCTTCCCACTCGCCGTATGATCTTTCCCTCGCTCGCCATGAAGCTTCCGTTCCGCCTCCCCGCGTTTTTCGCCGCGCTCTTCCTCGGCCTGAGCCTCTTCGCCCTCGGTTGCCGCACGCCCGGCGCCGCCGAGCGGCCCGTCGCCGAAACGCCCGCCGGGGTCTCCGACGACGCCCCGGCGCTCCCGCCGACGGTGCTGCTCATCTCCCTCGACGGCTTCCGGTACGACTACCTCGACCGTTACGAGGCCCCGACGCTCAAGCGCCTCGCCGAGGGCGGGGTGCGCGCCTCGCGCGGCATGCGGGTGTCCTTCCCCACGAAGACGTTCCCCAACCACTACACCACCGTCACCGGCCTCTATCCCGAGCATCACGGCATCATCGCGAACAACATGTACGACCCGAAGATGGATGCCTGGTTCAGCCTGAGCAACCGGGAGGCCATCGAGGATGCGCGGTGGTGGGGCGGCGAACCGCTGTGGGTGACCGCCGAGAAGCAGGGACAGATCGCCGGGACGTACTTCTGGCCCGGCTCCGAAGCCGCCATCGAGGGGGTGCGCCCGACGTACTGGAAACGGTTCGACGGCCGCGTGCCCGGCGACGAGCGCGTGGACGAGGTGCTCGGATGGCTCGACCTCCCGGAAGCCGAGCGCCCCACGTTCCTCACCCTCTATTTCAGCGACGTGGACTCGGAGGGCCACCGCCACGGGCCGGACGCGCCGGAGACCGCCGCCGCCGTCGCGCGCGTCGACGGCTACCTCGCCCGCCTCGTCGCGGGCCTCGAAGCGCGGGGCCTCTTCGACGCCGTCAACCTCATCGTCCTCGCCGACCACGGCATGGCGGCCACCTCGCCCGAGCGCGTCATCGTCCTCGACGACTACCTCGACCTCGACGACGTGGTGGTGGTGGACCGCTCGCCCGTCTTCATGGCGCGTCCGAAAGCGGGCAAGGCCGAGGCCGTCTTCGCCGCGCTCGAGGGCGCGCACCCGCACCTCCGGGTGTATCACCGCGAGGAAACGCCCGAAAAATGGCACTTCCGCGCGCATTACCGCATCCCGGAGCTCATCGCCGTGGCGGACGAGGGGTGGAGCATCGCCCCCGAGCGGGCGTGGTTCGAGACCCACCGCGACCGCTTCGTCGGCGGCGCCCACGGCTACGACAACTTCCTCCCGTCGATGCACGCGCTCTTCGTGGCGCACGGCCCGGCGTTCCGCCGGGGACTGGAGGTCGCGCCCTTCGAGAACGTCCACCTCTACAACCTGATGGCGCACATCCTCGGCCTCCGCCCCGCCCCGAACGACGGCGACTTCGACGTCGTGCGCGGCATGCTCCGGCCCGGCTCCTGACCGTCACACCGGCTCGAAGACGGCGGTGAAGTGCCGGAGCATCGGCGGCTGCTCGACGATCCGCACGCCGCGCACCTCCGCCCGCCGCTCGTACACCTCCTTGACCACGTCCACCACGTAGTCGATCTGGCTCTTCGTATAGACGCGCCGGGGGATGGCCAGCCGCACGAGTTCGTTATCGGCGAACGTCTCCTCGCCCGTCTCCGGGTCCGGCCGACCGAACATCACCGAGCCGATCTCGACGGAGCGGATGCCGCCGTGCCGGTACAGCTCGACGACGAGCGCCTGCCCCGGATACTGCGCCTTCGGGAGGTGCGGCAGCATGGCCGCCGCGTCGATGTAGATGGCGTGGCCGCCGGGGGGCTGCACGATGGGCACGCCCGCCGCCGCGATGTGCTCGCCGAGGTACCCCGTGGAAGAGGCCCGGTATCGCTGATAGTGGAGGTCGAGCGCCTCGTACAGCCCGACCGCGATGGCCTCGAGGTCGCGTCCGGCGAGGCCGCCGTACGTGGGGAAGCCCTCGGTGAGGATGAGCAGCGCCTGCTCCTGTTGGGCTACGGCGTTGTCGTTCGTGCACAGGAAGCCGCCGATGTTCGCCATACCGTCTTTCTTGGCGCTCATCGTGCATCCGTCGGCGTACGAGAACATCTCGCGGGCGATCTCGATGAGCGGCGTCCCGGCGTATTCCGGCGAGCGGGCGTGGATGAAATACGCGTTCTCGGCGAAGCGGCACGCATCGATATAGAGCGGCACCCCCCGGGCATGGCAGATCTCGGAGGCCGTCCGGATGTTCTCCATCGAGACGGGCTGCCCGCCGCCGCCGTTGTTCGTCACGGTGATCATGGCGAAGGGGACGCGGCCGGGGTTCTCGTCGAGCACGCGGGCGAGCGCTTCGAGGTCGATGTTGCCCTTGAAGGGATGCGGCGCGGACAGGTCCTGCGCCTCGGAGCACGGAAGGTCCAGCGCCACGGCGCCGGCGGCTTCGAGGTTGGCGCGCGTGGTGTCGAAGTGGGTATTGTTCGGGACCACGTCGCCGGGACGGACGAGCGTGGCGGCGAGGATGCGCTCGGCCGCCCGCCCCTGATGCGTGGGGATGACGTGGCGGAAGCCGAAGATGTCCTGCACGGCATGCTTGAACCGGCGGAAGCTCGGGCTCCCGGCATACGACTCGTCGCCCCGCATCATGGCCGCCCACTGCCCGGCGCTCATCGCCCCCGTGCCGCTGTCGGTGAGCAGGTCGATGAGGATCGCGTCGGAGGGGACGCAAAAGAGGTTGTACCCGGCTTCGGCGAGGTAACGCTCGCGTTCTTCCCGGCTCGTGATCCGGATCGGCTCGACCATCTTGATCCGGAAGGGTTCGATTATTCGAGGCATGGCGTCGGCCTCCCGCAGCGTTCGTTGGACAATCGCCCGGAAGGTACGTCCCGCATGCCGGCGCGCTTGTAGGGGAAACCTGCACACTTCACGCGATTCCGGGAAAGAAGACGCGCGCTCGAAGACCGTCGCGTTTTCCGTTTGCATGCCTCCTTCCGAATTCGCAATTTGGGCGCGTCATCTGCCCGTCCTTTCCACCCCGACCTCTCGGCCATGCTCAACATCCGCAAGATCCTTTTCCCGACCGACTTCTCCGAGACCTCCACGCACGCGCTCACGTATGCGCTGTACCTTGCGCACCGGTATCAGGCCGAGCTGCACATGCTCCACGTGACGGTGTTTCTCTCCGAGGATCCGCACAACCCCGCCCATCATTTCCCCGACCGGGAGGCGATCTACGAAAAGCTCCGCAAGATTGCCGAGCGGGACATGGAGGCGCAGATTCCCGAGGGGCAGGAACAGGGGCTGACCATCGTGCGAGCGCATCGACGCAACCTCTCGGCGGCTCCGTCCATCGTCGAGTATGCGGCGGAGGAGGACATCGACCTCATCGTGATGGGCACGCACGGGCGGCGCGGGCTCCCGCGCATCCTCATCGGCAGCGTGGCCGAGGAGGTCATCCGCCACGCGCCGTGCCCCGTGCTCGCCATCCGGAAGCCCGAGGACGTGGAAGCGCCCGTCGAGATCAAGCGCATCCTCGTGCCCATCGACTTTTCCGAGCATTCGCGGGAGGCGCTCACCGTGGCGCGCGAGATCGCCGAGGCGTACGATGCCTCCGTTCAGCTGGTGCACGTCCTCGAAGAGGTCATCCACCCCGCTTTTTACGGGATCGCCGCGAAATCGCTCAAAGACATTTACCCCCACATCGAAGAAGAGGCCATCGAGGCAATGATGCGGTTCTTTTCCGAGACCGACGGGCCGGAGGTTCCGGTCACGTATCACGTCTTCGAAGGCCGCGCCGGACGCGACCTCCCCCGCTTCGCCGAGGAGCACGAGAGCGACCTCATCGTGATCTCGACGCACGGCCTGACGGGGCTCGATCACCTGCTCATCGGCAGTGTGGCCGAGCGGGTGGTGCGCCGCGCCCCCTGCCCCGTGCTCGTGCTGAAGTCGTTCCGCCGATCGCTCCTCGCCAAAGACGAAGACTGACCGGCGCGCCCCCCCGACAGCCTGCCCGCTCCTTTCCCCGCCTTCCGATGAACCGCTTGCCCCACAACCGGAGCCGCCGACGCTTTCTGAAGCGCGCGACGCTCGCCGGAGCCGCCCTCGCCTGCCCGTCCCTCCTCCTCGCCGACCCGTACCGTCCGCTCCCGGCGGCGGCGAGGCCCTCCACGCCGGTGCGCGTGCGGGGACGTGTGGCGACGGGCGGACGCGGCCTCGCCGGGGTGGCCGTCACCGACGGCGTCACCGGGACCGCCACCGACGGCGACGGCGTTTTCGAGCTCATCGCCGACGGGCGTCAGCCCTTCGTCTACCTCTCGATACCCGCCGGATACGCCGTGCCGCGCAACCCCACCGGCACCGCGCGTTTCTACGCGCCGATGCGCCCCGACGCCCGGGGCGAGATGCAGGCCGCCTTCGACCTCGAGCCGCTCCCGTCCTCCGACGAGCGCCACGCCTTCCTCGTCCTCGCCGACCCGCAAACGCAGGACGGCTTCGAGATGAACCGCTTCCATGCCGAGACCGTCCCGGACGTGCGCGCCACCGCCGCCGCGCTCGGCCGGACGCCCGTCTTCGGCGTGGCGTGCGGCGACATCATGTACGACCACCTCGACCTCTACCCCGAGTACGAGCGCGCCGTCGCCGCGATGGAGCTGCCCTTCTTTCAGGTCATCGGCAACCACGACCTCGACTATGACGGCATGACCGACGCCGACTCGGCCCACACGTTCTCCGCCCATTTCGGCCCCACGCACTACTCCTTCGACCGGGGCGCGGTGCACTACGTGGTGCTCGACGACGTCTTCTGGCACGCCGCCGGCTACCTCGGCTACCTCGACGCCGACCAACTCGCCTGGCTGGCGCAGGACCTCGCCCGCGTCGAGGCCGGGCGGCCCGTGGTGGTCTTCACCCATATCCCCGCGCTGAGCACGCAGTTCCGCCGTTCGGGTGAGCACACCCCTTCGGCGGCGGTCTCCATCACGAACCGGGAAGCGCTCTACCGGCTGCTCGAGCCCTTCGACGCGCACCTCATCACCGGTCACACGCACGAGAACGAGCACGTCTTCGAGCACGGCACGCACGAGCACGTCTGCGGCGCGGTGTGCGGCGCGTGGTGGAGCGGCGACATCTGTTTCGACGGCACACCGAACGGCTATGCCGTCTTCGAGGCCCGCGGCGAGGAGCTGCGCTGGCGATACAAGAGCACGGGCCGCGACGCCGGCCATCAGATGCGCGTGTACGCGCGCGGCGCGGACCCGAACGCCCCCGACGAGATCGTCGCCAACGTGTGGGACTGGGACCCCGAGTGGACGGTGGTCTGGTATGAGAACGGCGAACGCAAGGGCGAGATGGCCCGGCGCATCGGCACGGACCCGCTCTCGGAACGCCTCCATCGCGGAGCGGACAAGCCCGAACACCGCCCGTGGGTCGAGCCCGTGCCCGTCGCGCACCTCTTCTACGCTCCCGTCGCGCCCGAGGCAAGCGACATCCGCGTGGAGGCAACCGACCGCTTCGGGCGCACGTACACGGCGGCGCCCGAGCCGCTCGGGGACGACTGAAGCCGGACGTCCGTGCGGCGGCCTCCTCCGCCCCACCCGCTCCGCCCTGCCCTCCTTTTGTCCCGCGCGCTGGGGGGCGCTCAACACTTTCCGGGACGGCGAGCAATCCGGGCCGCCCATCCCGGCGAAGTATCTTCCCGAGGGATCGAGGGGGCCTCGCGGGAAAGCGCGCCGCGCCCGCATCGGGGGTCGCCCGGCAGCAATTGACGGTGGCATCCTTCCGACGCGCGCGTTAGGTTTGCTCCATCCCTTCCCTTTCCCGCTTACGACCCGCCTTTCGCATGCCCGTGCCGCCCCTCCCGCCCGAAGCCCTCTATCGCCGGTGCGACCCGGCGCAGTTCGACTTTGAGACGACCGAAGGTCTCGACGGTGAGCCCGTCGTCATCGGGCAGCCGCGCGCGGTGGAGGCCGTCCACTTCGGCATCGGCATGCGGCACGCCGGGTACAACATCTTCGCCGTGGGGCCGGCGGGGCTGGGGCGGCGGGCGCTCGTGCGCCACTTCCTCACGCGCGAAGCCGAACGCCGTCCGACGCCGCAGGACTGGTGCTACGTGAACAATTTCGACGAGGCGCGGCGGCCGCGCGCGCTCCCGTTGCCCGCCGGGCGCGGCAGCGCTTTCCGCGATGACATGGCCCGCCTCATCGACGAGGCGCGGGCGGCGCTGGAGGCGGCTTTCGAGAGTGAAGACTATCAGATGCGGCGGCAGGCCACCGAAGAGGAGGCGCGCGAGGAAGAGGAAAAAGCGCTCAAAGACCTTCAGGCGCGCGCTCGCCAAAAGCGCATCGCCCTGTTGCGGGCCCCTGCCGGGTTCGCTTTCGCCCCGATGAAAGAAGGCAACGACGGCGAAGTGCTCTCGCCGCAAGAGTTTCAGGAACTGCCCGAGGAAGAACGCACACGCATTCAGGAAATCATCGAGCAGTTTCAGGAGGAGTTGATCAGGATCCTCCGGAGAGCGCCGCGCCGGATGCGGGAGCTTCGCGAGCGGCTGCGTGCGCTCAACCGCGAGGTGGCCCGATACGCCGTCTCCGACCTCATCGAAACCCTTCGCGCGCGATACGCCGACCTCGAGGCCGTCCGCGCCTACCTCGACGCCGTCGAGAAGGACCTCATCGACCACGTCGACGCCTTCCTTCAGGCCCGGCAGACGAGCGACGAGGGCGCGCAGCCGGACGACTCCGCCGCCGAAGAAGCCGGTCCCCTTTCGATGCGGCGGTACCGGGTCAACGTGATCGTCGATCATGGATCGAGCGAGGGCGCGCCCGTCATCTACGAGGACAACCCGCATTACAAAAACCTCGTCGGCCACATCGAGCACCTGGCCCGGATGGGCACGCTCGTGACGGATTTCAACCTGATCGAGGCGGGGGCGCTGCACCGGGCCAACGGCGGCTACCTCATCGTGGAGGCGCGCAAGGTGCTCTCGCAGCCGTTCGCGTGGGAGGGCCTCAAGCGCGCGCTCTTCGCCCGGAAGATCCGCATCGAGACGCCCGGCGAGGCGAGCGGTCTGATCAGCACCGTCACGCTCGAACCGGAGCCGATCCCGCTCGAGGTGAAGGTGGTGCTCGTCGGGGAGCCGGAGTTGTATTATCTCCTTCAGGCCTACGACCCCGACTTCCCCGAGCTTTTCAAGGTGATGGCCGACTTTGAAACGGAGATGGACCGGACGGGCGGGCGCGAGCGGCGCTATGCCGAGATGCTGGCGCGGCTGGCGCATCGGGAGGGGTTGCGGCCGCTGGCGCGCGACGCCGTCTGCCGCGTGATCGAGCGCGGCGCCCGCCTCGCCGGAGACGCCGAGAAGCTGACGACCCACCTCCGGAGCCTCACCGACCTCCTCCGGGAAGCCGACTACTGGGCCGGACAGGACGACGGTTCCGCCGTCATACGCGCCTCGCACATCCAGCGCGCCCTCGACGCGCAGGAGCGCCGGGCCGACCGGCTCCGCACCCGGATGCAGGAGCAGATCCTCCGCGACACGATCTACGTCAGCACCGACGGCGCGGTGACGGGGCAGGTCAACGGCCTTTCGGTGCTCCAGCTCGGCAGCTTCGCCTTCGGCAAGCCGAGCCGCATCACCGCGCGCGTGCGCCTGGGCTCCGGCGAAGTGGTCGACATCGAGCGTGAGGTCGATCTGAGCGGCCCCATCCATTCGAAGGGCGTGCTCATCCTCGCGGGCTTCCTCGGCGGGCGGTATGCGCGCAGCCGGCCCCTTTCGCTCACGGCCAGCCTCGTCTTCGAACAGTCGTACGGCGGCATCGAGGGCGATAGCGCCTCGTGCGCCGAGCTCTACGCGCTCCTCTCGGCCGTCGCGGAGCTGCCGCTCCGGCAAGGGCTTGCCGTCACCGGTTCGGTGAACCAGCGCGGCGAGGTGCAGCCCATCGGCGGCGTCAACGAGAAGATCGAGGGCTTCTTCGACGTGTGCCGGGCGCGGGGGCTCACGGGCGAACAGGGCGTGCTCATCCCCGCCTCGAACGTCAAGCATCTGATGCTGGCCCCGCGCGTCGTCGAGGCCGTGCGGGACGGGCGCTTTCACGTCTACCCGGTCCACACCGTGGACGAAGGCATCGAGCTGCTCACCGGCATGCCCGCCGGCGAACGGAGGCCCGACGGCACGTATCCCGAAGGCACGGTCAACCGCCGGGTGATCGACCGCCTGGCGGAGATGGCCGAGCGACGACAGGCGTTCCTTCGCGCGGACGCCTCCACCGAAGACGAGCTTTGACATGACGGAGCCCGCGCACGACCTCCTCATCCGGCGCATCCTCGTCGCGCTCGACGCCTCGGCGCACAGCCGGGCGGCGCTCGAAGCGGCGGCGGTGCTCGCCGCACGGCTCGACGCCGAACTGACGGGCCTCTTCGTCACCGACCGCGCCGTGCTCCGGGCCGCGGCGCTCCCGTTCACCCGCGTGATCGATCCGCTCGCGTGCGCGCCGAGGCCGTTCGAGAGCGCGGGCGTGCGGCGGGAGTTCCGCGTCCTCGCCGAGCGTGCGCGACGGATGTTCGAGGCCGTCGCGGCGCGGGCCGAGACCTCCGCCACGTTCCGCATCGTCGAAGGCGAGGTAACCGCGGAACTGCTTGCGGCCGCCGCCGAAGCCGACCTCCTCGCGCTCGGGCAGTCGGGCCACACCGAGGCGAGCCGCCGCAAGCTCGGCGCGACGGCCCGCGCCGTCATCGCCCGCGTGGACGTCCCGGTGCTCGTGCTCCGGCGCGGCGTCCGGCTCGACCGGCCCGTGCTCGCCCTCTACGACGCCTCCCCCGCCGCCGAACGCGCCCTCCGCATGGCCGCCTTCCTCGCCCGTCAGGACGCCGACAGCCCGCTCGTCGTCCTCGTCACCGGCCCCGACGCCGCGACGATCTTCGCGCGACAGCGCGCGCTCATCGAACGATACGGCGAGGAGCCGCCCGAGCTCCATTTCCGCCCGCTCTCCGATCCCTCGCCCGCCCGCGTGGCGCACGTGGCGCGCGAAGAACGGGCCGGCCTCCTCGCCGGCCCCGCCGGGGCCGAAGCCCTCCGCGCCGACGGCCTCTCGACCCTCCTCGCCTCCACCGAATGTCCGATCCTCCTCGTGCGATAACCCCCTTTTCCCATGACAAAGCATCCGTCCCGCGCCCGTCTCGCTCGAAAATGCTCGATGTTCGTCGTGAAAGCGGCCCTCGTCACACTCGGTGCGAGCGCGTTCCTCGCCGCCCCCGCTCCGGCGCAGACGCCCGAGGAGCGTTTCTTCGACTGGACCGATCTGCCTTTCGACGAGGCCGTCTTCGCCGGGCGGCGCGCCCGCATGATCGACGCGCTCCGGGCCGACGGCGGCGGCGTCTTCCTCGTCCCGGCCCGCACCGGCGTCTCTCACGGCTTCACGTTCCGGCAGACGGACGACTTCCTCTATCTGACCGGCCTCGAGACGCCCGACGCCGTCCTCGCCCTCGACGCCGACGCCCGCACGGCCACGCTCTTCGTCCCGCCCCGCGACGCCCGCTTCGAGAGCGCCGCGCGACCGAACGACTTCCCCGGTCGTCCCCTCGGCGACGACCCCGAGCTTGCCCGGCGCTCGGGCCTCGCCGACGTGCGCCCCATCGACGCGCTCGGCGACGCCGTAGCCGCGTGGGTGGCGAAAGGCCGCACGCTCCGCGTCGATGCCGGG
>JALSSK010000240.1 GCA_026984335.1 Rhodothermales bacterium | reverse complement strand
GCAAGGAGCGCTCTCGCCCAAGTCCATCACCATGGCGACGTTCGCCCTGTGCGGCTTCGCCAACTTCTCGTCCATCGCCATCCAACTCGGCGGCATCGGGCCGCTGGCGCCCTCGCGGAAGTCGGAGCTGGCGCAACTGGGCCTGCGCGCCGTGCTCGCCGGCACGCTGGCGAACATGATGACGGCCACCATCGCGGGCGTGCTCATGAGCGGATGAGCGTTCGGTCGCCGTCAGGGGCTCACTGCGTTCGCCGTCAACGGCGCACATCCAAACACCCATACACCCATACAATTCGCCGGGCTCAATCGACGACGACTTCGTACTGAACGCCGGTCTCGATGAAGGAGGGAATGCCGGAAGCCGTGAACTCCGCCGTGCCGGGACAGAGCATCTCGCCGGCGAGGTCGAAGTCGATCCGGAGAAAATCGCACGTGTACGTCTGCGGGTCGCCGGGGAAGCGGAGCGTGCCCGGCGATTCGGGGTCCCAGTCCACCATCTTCGTGCAAATGCCGCCCTCGCCGCACGTACAGACCCAGTGACAGGATTTGCCCGGCGTGTTGTACTCGGCCACCGCATTCGAAGCTTGCGGATCGACAGGCATGCGAAACTCGTTCACCACGTTTCCGCCTCGAATGCACTGAACCTTTACGCTGTCCCGAACCAGCGGCGTCGAACCGAGGCTCATCTCCAGACGGGTCGCATTCGTCCCGCCGATGTGCTGGAACGAAGCGACCGTTTGCGGCTGCGCTCCCTGCGCCGGTCCGATGATCCCGAGCCCCGCCGACTTCATCTCGCGCGGCGCGCCTCCCTTGAACGTCGAGGAAAAGGTGGCTTCCGGCGGAAGCTTCATCGGCTCGAAGAAGAAATCGACGGCGTTCAACCGACCGATGTTGATGGCCACCCCGAAAATGCCTTCGGTTCTCGTACGGACGACCGTCATCCGGTCGCCGTCCGTCTCCAGTTTTGCCCCGCCAATGGGCGTATGCTCCAGCCCCCCGAACGTGACGATCTCCGGCTCCTTCGTCTCCTCCGGCTGCTCGGCCTTCTCCTTTCCCGGACCGCATCCCACGAGGCCCCATCCGAGCATGACACCGATAACGAGGGTAAAGGGGATTTTTTTCATGACACGCACCTTTGTTTAGATCATTCGCGAACACCGAGGCCGAGCCGAACGACGTTTCCGGCCCGGTTCATCCGCTGTATAAAACGGAAACGGCGGGGACGCCGGACGGGCCGAAATCCTTATTTTAGGTGGGGCGGCTTTCCCTTCCGTCGTAGGCCGCCCTTCCTATGACGGCGCACGTATCGGAGAAGCGGCGGCGCGCGATAGGTTGAATTTCCCATACGAAAATGAGAAGCGCACCTCATCCTGACGGACGCCCGGCGCTCTATACTGTTTCCCCCCCTGTCAAGGCCGCTTCCCCGCACGGTCGGCCGCCCCGAAGCGGAGGTGAAAAGCACGCGAGTCCCGCGCATCGGGCCGCGCTGCGTGACAATATAATGCCCGACCGTGCGAAAAGCCGCATGGCGGCTCACGATGCCTCCGAGGGCCGGCGGCGCCCGGCGCTCTCAATCATACCGCCCCATGAAAACACCCTGCCGTTCCCCGCTTCACCGTCGCCTTGCCGCGACGCTGACGCTCGTCGTATGGACCGGCGGCCTGTGCGCCCACGCGCAGCCGGCGACGCCGCAACCCGAGATCGTGAGCGCCCGTGTGTATCCGGACTCCGTGCTTCACCTCACCTATCGTCTGGGCGACGAGCGGAGTTCGATGAACATTCCGCTGTCGATGATGTCCGGGATCGTCAGCCAGCTCATCGCCTTCGAGCGCCCGCCCGAGGCCCCGTCTCCGTCGGATGCCCCGCCCCCCGTACCCGTGGCCGAGCGCGCCCGCATCAACGACTTCACCTCGCCCGAGACGGGCTATCACTACGAAGTGTCTATGTTCGCCGACAGCCTCATCCAGATCCGATACGACACCGGCGTGGAGAAACACACGCTCCGCTTTCCTCCGGACCTCATCGCGCTCGAACACATCTTCCGCCACTACAAGGCGTTCTCCGGCGAGCGTCTCGAGGACGCGGATGAGCTGTTCATCGACTGGAGCGATCTGAGCTTCTGGTTTCGGACGGAGCGGTCGGGCAATCTGTTGCCCTTGGCCGGGGTGCTTTTGCTGTTCGTGATCGGTGTTCCGGTCTATTTCTTTCGGAAAAAGTTTCGCCACGTCCAGCAGGAGCGGGACGAGCTTTTCGCGTCGCGGCAGCGGATGATGGAGGCCCGGGAGGCCGAGCGGACCCACCTCGCCGCCGAGTTGCACGACGGGCCGGTGCAGGAGCTTCAGCGTGTGCTCCGGGCGTACCTGCTTCCGCTGGCGCGCACGCTGCCCGAGGAGACCACGCGTCAGTCGCTCGAAGAGGCGCGGGAGGCGCTTCAACACATCGCCGGGGAGCTGCGCAACCTGTGCACGGAGCTTCGCCCGCCCGTGCTCGTGCACTTCGGTCTCGACAAGGCCATCCGCTCGTACGTTCGCCTTTTCGAGGAACGTCATCCCGGCATTCGGGTCGAGCTCGAGCTCGACGCCGAAAACAAGACCTTGCCGATGCGGGTGCGCCTGGCGCTGTTCCGCATCTGCCAGGAGGCTTTGAACAACGTCTCCAAACATGCCGCCGCCCGGAACGTACACATCAGGCTCGTCCTCGACGACGAGACGATCCGGCTCGGCATCCGGGACGACGGGCGCGGCTTCACGCCTCCGAAGCGGTGGATCGACCTGGAGCGGGAAGGTCATCTCGGACTCTCGGGGCTGGCTCAGCGCGCCGAAGCCGTCGGCGGGACGCTCGAAGTCGCCTCCGCGCCCGGGGAAGGGACGGCGCTTCAGGTCGTCGCCGCCCGCGCCGCGCCCGCCGCCTGACCTCGCCGACACGCCCCCCTCACCCTCTGCCTCTTCCGACCATGCCCAACGCTGACGCCATCCGGGTCGTCCTCGCCGACGACCACCCGATCACCCGCCAGGGCGTGCGCACGGCGCTCGAAGCCGCCGACGACCTCCTCGTTCTCGCCGAGGCCGCCGACGGCGAGGAGGCCCTGCGCCTGGCCCGCACCCTCGCGCCCGACGTGCTCCTGCTCGACGTGGAGATGCCCCGCATGACCGGCGTGGAGGTGGCCGAACGCCTGCGCAACGACGCCTCGCCCGTGCGCGTGCTCATCCTCAGCGCCTACGACGACGAAGAATACGTCTACGGCCTGCTCGACTGCGGCGTCTCCGGCTATCTGATGAAAGAGGAAGCCGAAGCGCACCTCATCGTTGAAGCCATCCGCGGCATCGCCCGCGACGACGGCGAGCTGTGGATCAGCCCCAGCCTCGCCACGAAGCTCATCCGTCGCAAGATCCGCCGCAAGCCCGACCACTCCGGCAACCTGAGCGCGCGCGAACGCGAGGTGCTCCGACTCGTCGCCCTCGGCCACGACAACCAGCAGATCGCCGACCTGCTCTTCATCTCGAAGCACACGGTGAAGAACCACATCGACAAGATCAAGAACCAGAAGATCGGCGTGCGCACACGCACCGAGCTGGCCGCGTGGGCCTGGCAACAGGGCCTCGTCAAGCCCGGCGAGGGGGAATGAGCGCACCGGGGCTCGCCGCGCCCGTCAATCGTGCGCGTAATGCCGGGACGGGACGCCGTAATAGCGGAAGGCAGCCTCGTCCTTTCGCCGGAACACGTACACGAGCGCCATCCCTGCCACGAAGCCTCCGATGTGCGCCCAGTACGCCACGCCCCCGCCCACTTCCGTGAAAGCCGAGGAGGTCATCCCGCCGATGAGTTGAAGCGCAAACCACCACGTGAGCACGAAGCTCGCGGGCAGGGCAATGGTCCAGAAGAAGAAGAAAAACGGCACGATCAGGAAGACCGTAGCGCGGGGGAAGAGCAGCAGGTACGCCCCGAGGACGCCGGAGATCGCCCCGCTTGCGCCGATGGCGGGGACGGTGCTCGCCGCATTGAACGCCACGTGGACCACGCCGCCTGCCAGCCCGCACAGCAGATAAAAGGCCAGATAACGATACGGCCCCATCGCCCCTTCGAGCGACTTTCCGTACACGTTCAGATACAGCATGTTGCCGATCAGGTGCAGCGCGCCGCCGTGCAAAAACATGGACGTCAACAAGGTCCACAGCACCGAGGGGTTGCTCTGCCAGCGCATGATTTCCGCCGGCACCGTGCCCCAGCGATACACGAAGGCTTCCATCCGGGGCCCCTGCCCCAGTTCGACGAAAAACATCAGCACATTGAGGCCGATGAGCGTATAGGTGACGAAGGGGTATCCCCGCTCCGGCACATCGTCTCCAATGGGAATCATGCGTTCTTCTGGCTGGAGCCCGGCGGATTGGAACGATAAGGCATGGGAACGTATTCGACGGACGGGCGCATGCGCGTCGGTTGCGGATAGAGCGCCATGAGCGAATAGATTTCCGGCGGCATCTCCGTGGAGACCTTCAGGCCGAGCGACCGGGCGTCGTCCACGCGCAGGATGTGGTCGTGCGTCCAGACGCCGCTCGCGAGCACACGCGCCGTGCGGGCCGCCTCGCCGGCGTCCATCTTCCGCTCGAGCAGGCGTCGCACGGTGTGCTCCACCTGCGCCAGCGCTTTCCGGGCCGTGTCCGCCAGGATGAGCGTCTCATCGCCGACGTGGTTGGGATCCTTTTGCTCCACCGCCGCCACGATCGACGCCGCCGCCTTCTGTCCCATCTGGGGATCGACGGGGCCGAGCGCGGCGTTGCGATCCATCACCACCTCGTCGGCGGCCAGCGCCAGCAGCGTGCCGCCGCTCATGGCGTAGTGCGGCACGAAGACCGTCACACGGGCCGGATGCTCGGTCAACGCCCACGCGATCTGCTCGGCAGCCAGCACCAGCCCCCCGGGCGTATGCAGGATCAGGTCGATGGGCCGCTCAGGATCGGTCAGACGAATGGCGCGAAGCACCTCCTCGGCATCCTCGATGGAGATGTACCGGTGAATCCCGATGCCCAGCAACGAGACCGTCTCCTGCCGGTGAATCATCGAGATCACACGGGAGGCGCGGCGTTTTTCCAGGCGGCGCATCGTCTGCGCCCGCCGCGCCTCCAGGATCTGTTGCTTGATGACGGGCGAGAAACTCGAAAGAATCAGGAACAGGAAAAAGAGATCGTTCATGGATCGATGGCGGCAAGCTCAGAGACGGTTGGGAAAGGCGAAGGCCGGGAAACGGCCCCGGCGCCTGCTCAGAGCAAGAGGTTAAAGATCTCCACGGCCCGATTCCAGTGCTCCGATTGCGGGTTCTTCACCTTCGGGTCCAGGATCTTGAAGGTGCGCGCCAGGCACACGGTCAGCCCGCCGACGATGCGCGGCATCTGCTCCTCGACCTCCGTGCTGTAGGCAAGGTCCAGCATCGGCAATGCCGTGACCATCTCCAGAATCGGGTCCAGCTCCAGCTCGGTGTCGAGCTTGTCGAAGGCCTGGAGGCTCTCCTGCAGTCCCTTCGTGATCGGCAGGTCCCAGAGTTGCACCACGTCGCGCCCGTTGGCGCGCGCGGCGGCTTCCGCCACGATGAGCAGGTCGCGGATTTTATCCTGCACGAAGTCGTTCAGCCGGCGCAGGTCGCTTTTGTCCACGTCCAGCCCGGCAGCCATGCGAAACAGCCGTTCGAATTTTGCCGCTCCCATCACTTGAGCCATAGTTTTACCTCTGTTATTTACAGGATTTTGTATACGCAAATTAAAAAGGGGCGGCAGAAGTTAGGCTCTCCCGCCGCCCCGACAGATACGAGCAGGGCTTGCCGCCCGTTATTTCGCCGCGGGCTGAATCCCCACACTGCGCAGGCGGATGATCTCCCGCGTGTCGTCGTCGCGCACCACTTCGATGGAACTGACGAAGCCGTTGTCCTCCTCCACCACCCAGATCTCCTTCGGGTGATAGATCAGGTGATCGACGTTCTCGAGCGCCACTTCGAGCACATTGTCTTTATGATCATACGTGATGCCGATCACCCGCACGAACTCCGCCTCGATCTGATCGCCCAGTTCGGGGGAGACGATCTCGATGTCGGCCGCCTCCGGATTGGGGTCCGTGAGGAAGCGTTTGGTGAAGGCATCGAAGTATTCATGCCACTGCTCTCTGGGAAGCTGTTTCGTGGTAGCCATAGGTCATCATCAGGTTTTTGTATGCAAGGAAGATTGTTCAGGAAAGCGGCAGACCTTCTTCTTCGAGGAGGTGTTGCAGCTTCTTCACCTTAAACGCCAGAGCGATCAAAATGGCTCCATAGAGGATCGCAAACGCAGCAATGATGGCGACGAGCGCCAGGGCCCCGGCGCCCGGAAAGAGCGCGATGCCGAGACCGAAGATCACCGACAGCGCCCCGCTCAGCCCCAGCAGCCACTCGCCTTCGATCACCTTGCGCAGATGCACCGCCGCCACAATCTCCAGGATGCCTGTCAGGACGGCCCACGCGGCGATGAGGTAGAGCAGGGCCAGCGCCGTGATGTCCGGCCAGAAGAACGTCGCCACGCCGATGCCCACGCCCAGGAGGCCGTCGATGAGGAGCAACCACCAGCGGCTTTCCTCGCCTCGGCCCCGCACCGCAGCCCACAGGTTCAGCACGCCGTCAGCGAAGAGGAAGGCGCCCACCAGCAACACCAGCACCGACAGCGAAAGCTGCGGCCATATCAGCGAAAGCACCCCGAAGGCAATGGCGACGAGGCCGCGCACAAACAAGCTCCGCCAGGACCGAAACAGCAAGATGAACATGGCGACACCTTCTCTATGAAGAACGTTGTGGGGACGCCCCTTTAACCCAATCCCCGATCACGAGTTCGTTACAAGCGCACCGAAAGAAGAGGCGTTTCGCAGGATTATGTACGGGAAAGTACGATAAAAAATACTATTCACAATATGTTCAACACACATATCGGAGTCGAACCGCCGGCGCGCGCCTTCTCAACCGCCGGCGCCGCTGTCGCTCGTTGCCGGACGGCGGCTCGTCTTCCCGACCCCGAACCCTTTTTCCTATGCCTCCGGGCGTTCGCGCCTATACACTTCGGGAAGGGGCGGCTGCCCTGCGCTCCGACTTTTTCCCGTGTTTACCGGGCGCGCCATCCGTACGACTCCCGGAGCCTGGCGCTTCCCCCTTCGCGCTCCGGAAAGGACCCTGTTTATTGTTCCATTATCTCCCATCATGAGGTCCGTCATGTCTTTTGTCTTCAAGGGAAACCTGTGCGCCTATCTTTGTCCAGACTGCAAAGAATACCTCTCTTTCGTCACCGTACGTCTGTACCGGCTGCGCGACAAACGCCGGATCGCGATTCAGGCGACGGCAGACCCCGGGCACACGGTCGCGTGGCTCGATGCAAAACGGATCAAGAGCAAGGAAAAGCACCTCATCGCCGAGGCGGAGACCGACGCCAAGGGTAATTTCACGTTCACGCTCGACGAGAAAAAGCACCGGTACGACGGCGATGCCTTCGAGCTCGACGTGTACGTGCGGGCCGTTCCGGGGCAGGAGGCCGGGGCAGACGAGACGCACGAGCCGGTGCAATTCACCGTCACCACGTTGCAGCCGCAGTGGCGGCAACGCGAGGAGGCGTTCGTATGGCACTGGGAATACGCTCTCTCTTCCCGCTTCTGGTGCGCCCTTCGCGAGCTTTTCGGGTGGTGGGTCATCTGCGGTGGACTACGGGGTCGGGACGCCGGACGCGGATGAACGGGCCGCAACCGTCGTCGTCGACGCACATGGCGACTGGATTCAGGCGCCGCAGGAGAGCGCCGGCCCCCTTAGCGCCACCGGCTACTTCAATCCGAACGGGGACATGATCCGGCTGATTACGTCCTCCCTGGCGTCCTTCGGCACGGTGGATCTGGAGACGCCGGGACCGCCGGCCGCCGGTCAGAGCGCCACGGCCACCGGACGGCCCCTCGTCGCGAACCGGCACTTCGCCCTTCGGATGTCGGTGCGCGAGGGGGGAACGCCCGGAGCCGGAACCGTGGCCGGGCTCTGCCGAAACGTCGCCATCGAGAACACGAGGCGCCGCACGCTGCATCACCCGGCGTGGATGGAGGTCCTTCGCCCGGACGCGCTCGCCGTGGCCATGGTGGACATCGACGAGCTCATCGCCGACGGGTGCTCGGGCATCGACGCCACACTCACGGCCAACGATACGGCGGCGCATCCAAACCTCGGCAGCGTCAGCCTCACGATGAGCGGACCCGGCGGGCCCTACCCTCTCCTCCAGACGCCCGACGGTTCGGCCACCCCGGAGAACCGGTTCGGCACGGCCACGCTCGCTCCGCCCGGCCTGTGGCGGGCCTCGCCCCCCGTGCGTACGTCATCACCCTCTCGGTGCAGGTCCTCCTGACCACCGGCGACAGCGTTCCCGATTCCCTGATCGATCAGATCGCCTTCTGCAAGGTCTGAGACCTCGGCCAAGACCCACGAAACCCCCGGCTCACCCGATGGCCGGCGCGTTCGGATTCCCCGGATGCGCCGGCTTTTTTGATCCCCTGTTCCGCCCTGAGCCCTTTCCGATTCAGGCCTGCCTTGACATCTCGCGCTCGCAAGAAGATATTTAGGCGGGCCTTAATCAATGCTTCACAATCTGAAGCCCCGCGCGCGAAGCCCCCGCCTCCCGCCTCCCTCCCCACTAATCGCGGAACCGTCATGACACGAAAGCACCTTTTCCTCCTTTTGCCGTGCCTTCTTTCGAGCCTGTTTGTCCTCGAAGCCCGGGCGCAGACGGCCACAGTGCGCGGAACCGTCTTCGACGCCGACACGAACCAGCCGCTTCCGGGCGCCAACGTGGTGCTCTTCCGCTCGGGCAACCTCATCACGGGCACGGCTACCGACGACGACGGGCGCTATGAACTGCGCGATGTGAACCCCGGCATGTACGAACTGGTGGCGCGGTTCGTCGGCTTTCAGGACGCCGAAGTGCGCATCACGCTTGCGGCGGGCGCAACGGAGACCGTGGACGTGCGGCTAACGCCCGGCGTGAACCTGAACCCCGTCGTCGTGACGGCCTCGCGGCAGCAGGAGAAGGTCCTCGACTCTCCGGCGTCCATCTCGGTGCTCGAAGCGCGAGAGATCGAGCAGGACGCGGCGCCTTCGGCGGCGGCCACGTTGCGCAACACCACCGGCGTCGACCTCGTGCAGGCGGGCCTCGACCGGTACCAGATCGCGCTCCGGGGCTTCAACGCGGCTTTCGTCTCGAAAACCTATGCGATGGTCGATTTCCGTCAGACCGTCACGCCGTCGCTGGGGATCAACCAGTTCGGCAGCATGCCCATCTCTCCCATCGACATCGCGCAGATCGAGGTCGTGCGCGGTCCCGGCTCCGCGCTCTACGGCCCGGGCGTGGAGCAGGGCGTGATTCACTTCATCACGAAAGACCCCTTCACCTATCCCGGCACGACGGTCTCCATCGCCGGAGGGCAGCAACAGCTTCTCCAGGGCAGCTTCCGCCATGCGGGCGTGGTCAACGACCGGCTCGGGTACAAGGTGGTCGGCTACTACAGCCAGGGCGAGGACTGGAAGCTCGACCCGAACGACCCCGCCGACAAGGCCCTCCTCGACGCCATCCCCGAGTCCATCGGCGGGCGGGATTACGACACGTGGAAAGGCTACGTCCTCGGCGCCCTTCAATATCGCGCCCGGCCCAACCTCATGATCACGGCCAACGGCGGGTACTCGTCGCTCAAAGGCATCAACATCTCGAACACGGGGGAGAACCAGAGCGACAACTTCGCCTCGTTCTTCGGCCAGCTTCGCGTGGATGCCGGCGGCTTCTTCGCGCAGGCCTACCTCAACAAAAACGACGCGGGCGACACGTTCATCTATCGCTCCGGCGCAAAGATCGTGGACAAGTCGACGCAGTTCACCGGCCAGGCGCAATACACGCTCAGCCTCGCCGACGGGCGCGAAAACGTGGTGGCGGGCGTCGATTACAAGCGCACCGACCCCGTCACGGAAGGCACCATCCACGGGCGCGAGGAAAACAACGACACGATCAACGAGTACGGCGCGTACGTGCAGTCCGAGACGGTGCTTACGCCGCAACTCGACCTCGTGGCGGCGGCGCGCGTGGACTTCAATGACGTGACCGAGGAGACGCAGCTCTCGCCGCGGGTGGGGCTCGTCTACAAGGCCACGCCCGAGCACACGTTCCGCGCCACGTTCAACCGCGCCTTCTCCACCCCTGCCGGCGTCAACTTCTTCCTCGACCTCGTCGTTCAGGATGCCGGCGCGTTCCTCGTCCGCGCGCGCGGCGCCGCCCGGGGCTGGACCTTCCCCAACCCGCCGCAGACGAGCTCCTTCGTCCCCGTGCCCGGCCTCGATCCGCGCGATCCGGGCGTGGGCATCGCGCTGGCCCGCGCCTATGCGGCGGCCACGGCGGGCCTCATCGGCGAAGGCGGACCGTTCGCGGGACTGCCGGACAGCTTCAAAGGGCTGTTGCTGAGTAAGACGACGCAGATCCCCGGCGTCTCGGAAGGGTTCATGGCCTTCATCTCCGGCGGCAACGTCCGGCCCGTGACGGAACTCAACGACCTGCCGCCCATCAAGCAGACGATCACGAACTCGGCGGAAGTGGGCTACCGGGGCGTCTTCGGCAAGAAAGTGCTCGTAGGCATCGACGTCTACTATACCCAGAAGCAGAACTTCCTCAGCGAGCTTCAGTTCGTCACGCCGTTCGTGCTCGTGCCGAACGTGCCGGGCGACCTCGCGGGCGCCGTCGCGGGAGCCTTCACCGACGCCGAGCTCGCCCCGTTCGGCCTCAGCGCCGCCGCCCTCGCCGGCATCTATCAGCAGGCCGCCGCCGCCCTCGCCGGCGGGCCCATCGGCCTCGTCGAGACGAACGAGAACTTCAACCCGACCACCAGACCCGAGCTGATGCTCACCTACATCAACTTCGGCGACGTGGACTATTTCGGCGCGGACCTCGAAGTGCAGGCCCTCGTCAGCGAACGGCTCTCGATCTTCGGCAACTACTCGTGGGTGAGCGACAACTTCTTCGACGACACCGAGGTGGGCGAACCGGGCACCGGCCTCGTCATCTCGATGAACGCGCCGAAGAACAAGGCGCGGGGCGGCTTCACGTACACCGATCCGAGCGGCTTCTCGTTCAATGCCGCCGGGCGCTACGTGGACTCGTTCGAGGTGCGCTCGGGCGTCCATCAGGGCACGGTGGACAGCTACTTCCTCCTCGACCTCGGCGCGGGGTATGACTTCGGCCGCCACGCCCCCGGCCTCCGCCTCGACGTGACGGCGCAGAACGTCTTCGACAACCGCCACCGGGAATACGTGGACGTGCCCGAGATCGGACGCCTCGTCATGGCCCGGCTGACGTATACGCTCCAATAAAAGGGCGCACGCCGCGCGACGGCACGGCCCGAACGACGATGCCAAGAGAGGACGCCGGCGATTGCTTCGCACCGGCGTCCTCTCTTTTTCAAAGCGTTTCGAGCCTCCGGGCCCTTGCCGCGACGCGCCGTTTATACGTCTTCCCGGCCCATGCGCAGGCCGTCGGGCAGTTCGTTCACGTCGTCGGGGCGGATCTCGACGCCCTTCCGTTCGAGCAACTGCCCACACATGCCGATGGCGTCGATCAGGCCCTCGGCGAGCTTGCCGGCCTTGATGCCGGCGCGGATGCGGAGCACGACGTCGGCCCAGTCCTCGGGCGAGACGCGCGCATTGATGCCGGCGTCTCCGAGCACCTCGATGCGGCGCTCGAAGAGCGAGACGAAGAGCAGGATGCCCGTCCGGTCGCGGGTGTTGAAGACCTCTTCTTCGACGAAGGCCTGCATGGCCCGGCGGTGCGCCATGCGCGTGAGGAGGTCGTCCCCGGCGAGCAGGCGTTTGACGGGGGGCGCGAACGCGGCGAGCACGGCGCCGAGCGTGCCGGCGACCAGCGCCACGAGCGCCGTGCCCCACCCGGTGTACAGCCACGCCATCCCCCAGCCCTCGTAGAACTGAAACACGAGCGTCGTCACGGCCAGCGCCGCCACGGCGAGGAAAGAAGCGCCCCGCCACACGGCCACTTCATAGCGCTCGCTCCGGGGGATCACGAAAGGCACGATCTCTCCGGATGTCCGGCCTTCCGCCCCGGCCACAGCCTCACGGATGCGTTCGAGATCTGACGGGGTGAAGAGCTTTTCCATACCTCCCTCGGGTACGTTGATCAGGAGCTCCAATATACGACGCCGGCGGACCGGGTGTGAAGCTGATTTGAGGCTCGCGTCATCGGCTCCCTGCGGTCGCGTCATCGGCTAGCCTGTCGGCTCGCGTCAAAAGCCCCCAATCTCATCCACCCCTCCCACGACCTGCGCTTCAGGAGCGCCCTCCGTTCCCGTTATCCCGGATCATTTCGATAACCCGTTCGGCGCGTTGATAGACGGGATCCTCGGGGTCGTTGACCAGACGCTTGACCTTCTCCATCTGCTTCACGGCCTCATCCATCCGGTTGATCTGCATGAGCATGATGCCCCGGTTGAAGTTCGCCTGCACGTGATCGGGGTTGCGCTTGAGCACCTCGTTCGTCTCCTGAATGGCCTTCATCGGGTTGTCCGGGTCGTACATGTATGCGATGGCCATGTCGGTGCGCACGTCGAGGTTGTCGGGGTTGATCTCGAGCGCCCGTTGATAGCCCGCAATGGCGCGCTTGGCGAAGACGGCCCGGTCGGCGGAGGGCTGCCGCTCCATCCAGTCGTAATTCAGATTGCCCACGAGCACCCATGCGTCCTCGGTGTTCTCTGCCTCGGCGATGCGTTCCTGTTCCTCGGCGGCGAGATCGTACCGTTCCTCGCGGAGGTACAGGCTGACGAGTTCGCGGCGTTTTTCGAGCCGGGCCGCGCCGGTGAGTTGATCGATCTCGGCCTGGAGCGCCTCGGCCTGCTCGGCGACGTCCTCCGGCAGCGGAGCGACTTGCGGGGCGGCCTGCGCCGTGGGCGGCGGCGCGGCGGCGCTTCCCCCCATCTCCTTGCTGACGACGGTGATCAGATACAGCCCGACAACGAGCAGAATCCCGGCCCCGACGAGGATCGCCACCTGACGCCCGACGGCGCTTTGCGCGGTCGTCGCCGGAGCCGACGGCGCCGTGTCCACCGGGATCGAAACGGGGGCTTTCGCGGCGCGCGCTTCCGCGGGAACGGGCGGCGCGGGAACGGGC
>JALSSK010000239.1 GCA_026984335.1 Rhodothermales bacterium | reverse complement strand
AAGGCTGCGCGGTCTGGAATCCGCGCTCCGCGAACGCGTCGGCAAGTACATCTATGGCGAGGGCGACGACACGCTCGAAGGCGTGGTGGGGGAGATGCTCCGCGCGCGCGGCCTCACCATCGCGACGGCGGAGAGCTGTACGGGCGGGTTCGTGTGCCACCGGCTGACAAACGTGAGCGGCGCCTCGGCTTACGTCCTCGGCGGCGTCGTGGCATACGCGAACGCGGTAAAAGAGGACGCGCTCGGCGTCGATCCCGAAGCGCTCGAAGCCTATGGCGCCGTGAGCGAGATCGTCGCACGGCAGATGGCCGAGGGCGTGCGGAAACGACTCGGCGCGGCGGTGGCGGTCTCCACGACGGGCATCATGGGGCCGACGGGCGGCACGCCGGAGAAACCCGTCGGCACGGTGTGGGTGGGGTTCGCCGACGCTGACGGATCACGGGCCCGCCGGTATCGCTTCGCTCATGACCGGCGCACGAACAAGGAACTCTCCTCGACCGTCGCGCTGAACATGGTGCGCGTGAGCCTGTTGAAAAAGGACGACGCTTCGCAGACATGAGGCGGTGAAGAGACGACGAAGCGAAAACCCGTCGCCGCACCCCGCGTACACCCGTTTCGGTCGATCGCGCTGCGATGCCGCTGTGGAAAAGCGCTTCCACGCCGTCGACGGAAACCGGTCGCCTCGAACGACGGAACGTCCCCGGCAATCGAGGCCGGCGTTTCCCGTAACTCCCTTTCCATCCTGAACCCAAACCCACTCCTTTCATGCGAGACGTATACATCGTGTCCGCCGTGCGGACGCCCATCGGCCGGTTCGGCGGGGCGCTCAAGAATCACTCGCCGGTCGATCTGGCAACCCACGTGATGAAAGCCGCGCTCGAAAGTGCGGGCGTCGAAGGCAAGGACCTCGACCTCTACATTTTCGGGAACGTGATCCGCGCCGGGCACGGCCAACTCATCCCCCGGCAGGCGGCCATCAAAGCCGGCATTCCGAAGGAGGTCGACGGCCTCGCGCTCGACATGGTGTGTTCCTCGGGCATGATGAGCGTCATGAACGCCGCCGCGTTCATCCGGGCCGGAGAGGCCGACGTCATGCTCGCCGGTGGGGTCGAGTCGATGTCGGGTTCGGGGTATTACCTCTCATCGAAGGCGCGGTGGGGATACAAATATGCGATGGGGCACGCCGAAGGATTGACGGACCTTCTCTTCCGGGACGGGCTGAGCGACCCCATGAGCGGGGAGGCGATGGGCGAGCAGACGGAACGCCTCGCCGCCGAGAAAGGCATCACGCGGGAGGCGCTCGACGAGATCGCTTTCCTGTCGAACCGCCGCGCCGCCGAGGCGACCGAGCAGGGCCGGTTTGCGGAGGAGATCGTGCCCATCGCGTACCGGGAGCGGCGCAAAACGAAGACGCTCACCGCCGACGAGGGCATCCGCGCGGAGACGACCATGGAATCGCTGGCGGGACTCCGGCCCGCGTTCCGGAAAGACGGCGTGCTCACGGCCGGAAACAGCAGCCAGATCAGCGACGGAGCGGCGGCGCTCCTCGTGGCGAGCGGCGAGGCCGTGGAACGCTACGGGCTGAAGCCGCTGGCGCGGTTCGTGGGCGGCGCATGGGCGGCCGGAGAACCGTGGCGGTTCCCCGAAGCGCCGATCCCCGCCGTACGCAAACTCCTCGATAAGTCCGGCACGACCCTCGAAGACTACGACCTCTTCGAAAACAACGAGGCCTTCGCGATCAACAGCATCCTCTTCCACGAGATGCTCGGCGTCCCGTACGAGAAACTCAACGTGCACGGCGGCGCGATCGCCCTCGGCCACCCGATCGGCTGCACCGGCGCGCGCATCACCACGACGCTCGTGCACGCGCTCCACACGCACGACCGGGCGCGCGGCCTCGCGGCGATCTGTCACGGCACCGGCGGCGGCACGGCTCTCGCCCTCGAAAGGGTCTGACACGCGTCGCGCACCGCTTTGCGACGCGGGCCCGATGGACGCCTGTGAAGGGCGGGGGCGGAGAGGCTTCCCGCCCTTCGCGCCTTCACGCGCGGCGCATCTTCCGGATCAACTCCTGAAGGGCGCGGTCCTGCTCCTCATGCTCCTTCTGGTCGAGAAAAATGGCGGGCTCGGCGGCGCGGTCGGGACAGTCGAGAAACCCGCACCGCTGGCACGTCAGGTTCACCTCCGCGTTCGGAATGGAAGGGTCCTTCCAGAATTTCACCGTCTTTTTGAAGGGGGCGTTCACGAGGAAGCCAAGTGAGACGCACGAGTTTTTTCCCGGCTGGAGGGCGAGCGGACGGGCGATGGAGATGACGAAGTAGTCTGCGTCGGCGTCCATGAAGTGCGAGCGTTGCGCGGCGGCGACGGGCCCGTCGCCGAGGCCTTCCCGTTGTCGTTCCGCAAGGCGTTCGAGCAGGGGCATGTCGGGCCATCGACGGCAATAGTGCTCGTTGAGCCATATCCCGTGCGGCACCGCCACCCGCGACATGTTCAGCACTTTGGTCAGCCGGAAGCGGTCGTCTCCGGGGGTGTGGTTGAAACGAACGAAAAAGATGTCCTGAAGGCCGAAAAGGCGGGGGAGCAGCTCCGTCAGCCGATAGAAAAACATTTCCGGCGTCGCGTTGAAGCGGTTCATGATGTCGAGGAGGGCCCGTTCGTCCCAGGTCTTTCGGGCGAAGAAAGCCTTCATTTCCCGGAAGAGCGCTTCTTGATCGATGAGCAGCGCCCCGGCAAAGTACGAGGCCTTGAAATTATTGAAGACCTGATCGAAGGACTCCACCTTGAGCCAGGAGGACGTCAGGGCGCGGGGTTTCAGGTCGAGAAAGCGGTAGCCGATCTCGCGGGCGAAGATGAACGCTTTCTGGGCAGGCAACATGCGCCCGTTGACGAGGAGCCGCCGCCGGTTCCCGTCGAGGAAGACGGAGCGGAATCGGCGGAGCACCGGGTGCGTCGGGAGGGTGTCCTCGTCGATGACGTACCCGTATTCGTCGACCAGAACGGCTCGCAAGGCCGCCTCGTCGATGGGCGCGTCGGCGGACAGCCCCCGCGTCTGGCCATAGGTCGCCGCCACCCCTTCGAGGTCCTCGAAATAGTTCGCGTGCATCTGCTGGTACGATCGGAGCGCCGCGAAGAGGAAATGCTCCACCCGCACGTCGTACATGTGCCCGATCTCGAGAAAGGTCCGGATGAGCGCGCCCGCCTTTTCCGGCTCGTTCTTGATGATGCCGAAGAGGTCTTCGAGCGCCAGGCCGAACAACTCGAACGGAAATTCCTGGATGAAGGCCGAGTTGAAGATGGATTTGAGCGGCGAGAGCTCCTCGTCCACCTTGAGCGAGACGAGTTCGTCGAAGGACACTTCAAGGGCCGAGGCCAGCCCGAGAATTTTCTGCGGCTTCGGATACTTCTTCCCCTTCTCGATTTCACTGATATAGGAGATCGAAAGCCCGGACCGTTCCGACAGGGTCTTCAGGGAGTAGCCTTTGTCGAGGCGGAGTCGTTTGAGCTTCAGGCCGAGGATGAAGCGCAGATTTTCCGCATTCATGGTCATGGGCGGCGCCTCTCAGGTGGGTCTTGGGTTCGCTGTCCGCGAAAAGATACGATCCGGAAAAGGAAAATGAGATGCGGAAAGAGAAAAAATGTAAATTTCTAATTAGCGAAATTACGCTTTTGGAAAAATTATTCGTAAAATGAATTATTCGCGGTTGGGAATCGAAAGAAAGCCGCTTGTAATCTCTTGAAAAAAATAGGTTTGTGACGATGGGTGGAGCGAAAAGGGGGGCGTCGGCGGTCCTTTGGGAAGACAAGATCCAGTGGCACACGCTCGCCGACGGCGTGGACGTCAACGCGATGGCGTGGACGAAGCAGGCGCAGCGGGTGCTCTCCCCGGCGGCGATCGGCTTCGTCGCCGGACTGCACCGGGCGCTCGAACCGGAGCGACGGCGACTGCTCGCGGCGCGGCGAGCCCGGCAGGCCGCCTTCGACGGGGGGGAGACGCCGGGATACCTCACCGGCGAGGAGGGACGCGCGGCCCGGGAGACGCCGTGGAAAGTGGCTCCGCTGCCGGAAGATCTGCTCTGCCGGCGCGTCGAAATCACGGGGCCGATCAGCGACGCGAAGATGGTCATCAACATGCTCAGCCGCACCGCCGACGGGCACCGCGCCGACGCGGCGATGCTCGACTTCGAGGACTCGATGAAGCCCTCGTGGCACAACGTCATGCAGGGCGTCGAGAACCTGATCGGCGCAGTGGACGGAACGCTTACGCACCGCAAACCCGCCCGGGGCCGTCAGCCCGAAAAGCTGTACCGCCTCGATATGGACGATATGCCGCTGCTCATGGTCCGCGTGCGGGGCCTCCACCTCGATGAAGTCAACCTTCGCATCGACGGCGCGCCGGTATCGGGGGGGCTGATGGATTTCGCCCTGAGCACGTTCCATACGGCCCGCAAGCTCATCGCGCAGGGCAAGACGCCGAAATATTACGTCCCCAAATGCGAGCAGTACCTCGAAGCCCGGTGGTGGAACCGGCTCTTCGACCTCGTGGAGAAAGGGCTCGGCATCCCCGCCGGGACCATCAAGGCCACGTTCCTGATCGAGACGCTCCCGGCGGCCTTTCAGATGGAGGAGATCCTGTATGAATTTCGGAGCCATGCGGCCGGTCTCAACGGGGGAAGATGGGACAAGATCTTCTCCGACATCAAGGCGCTCAAGGAGCATCCCGACCGTGTGCTTGCCGACCGGGGCTCGATCTCGATGAACCGCCCGTGGATGAAAAACTACGTGCTTCAGCTCATCCGTGTGTGTCATAAGCACGGGGCGTTCGGGATGGGGGGCATGGCGGCCTTCACGCCGGGGCGCACCCCCGAGCGTCGCGCCGAACAGACGCGCAAGGTCGTCGAGGACAAGACGTTCGAGGCCTCCATCGGGCATGACGGGTGCTGGGTGTCGCATCCCTATTTCATCGGCCCGGCGATGAAGCCTTTCGCCCGAAAGAACCAGCTCGACGTGATCCCGGACCTGCCGGAACACCCGGACCTTCTTCCGAAATCGACGCCGCCGTGGACCATGGACGGCCTTCGGAAGAACGTGCGGGTGGGGATGGCCTACGTGAAAGGGTGGCATCAGGACATCGGCTGTGTGGCGTGGGACGACCTCATGGAAGACCTCGCCACGCTCGAAATCTCACGCGCTCAGACGTGGCAATGGCTCCGTCACGGCATCACGCTCGATGGCGGGGAGCAGGTGACGCGCCCGCTCGTGCTCCGCGTGTTCGAGGAGGAGTTCGAAAAGATCGTCGCGGAGATCCGGACGGCGATGAAGGGCTATCCGGAGGCGTCCGTGGCGAAGGAGATCGAGCGCTTCGGGCAGGCGCGGGAGGATGCCGCGCACATCTTCACCGAAGAGACTTTCCGCCCGTTTCTCGCCTGTGCGACGGATCCGGCGGGGCTGTTGCTCGAGGAACGACGCGCGCGGCTGCGCAGGGGCACATGCGCCTTCTGACCGTCACGCGATTGCAACCACATCCGAGGGAATCTTTAATCCATCCTATAACTATTCCGGAGTGATCTCATGGAAATGAAAGAAAACGGCTACCTGTACCCGACGAATCTCGTGAGCGAAGCCCTGTTGCTCGAAAAGTCCTGGTCGGAGGATCCGAGGTGGGAGGGTATCCATCGCCCGTACACGGCTATGGACGTGCTCAAGCTGCGCGGCACGTTGCGCATCCGGCATACGCTGGCCGAGCATGGCGCGGACCGGCTGTGGAAGCTCTTGCACGAGGAGGACTACGTGCGCGCGCTCGGCGCGCTCACCGGCAATCAGGCCATGCAGATGGTGAAGGCGGGGCTCAAGGCCATCTATTTGAGCGGCTGGCAGGTGGCCGCCGACGCCAACCTGGCCGGGCAGATGTACCCCGATCAGAGCCTCTATCCGGCAAACAGTGTCCCGCACGTCGTCCGTCGCATCAACCAGACACTCATGCGCGCGGATCAGATCCACCACGCCGAGGGCGATACGAGCACGTACTGGATGGCCCCGATCGTGGCCGACGCCGAAGCCGGCTTCGGCGGGCATCTCAATGCGTTCGAGTTGATGAAGGCGATGATCGAAGCCGGGGCCGCCGGGGTCCACTTCGAAGACCAGCTCGCCTCCGAAAAGAAGTGCGGCCATCTCGGCGGCAAGGTGCTCGTGCCGACGAACCAGTTCATCAACACGCTCGTTTCGGCGCGGCTGGCGGCGGACCTCCTGGGGGCGCCGACGCTCCTCATCGCCCGCACCGACGCCAATGCTGCGAACCTCTTGACGAGCGACGTCGACGAGTACGACCGCCCGTTCGTCACCGGAGAGCGGACGCCCGAGGGCTTCTATCGCGTCCGCAACGGCATCGAGGCGGCCATCGCGCGCGGGCTTGCCTACGCGCCCTACGCCGACCTCATCTGGTGCGAGACGTCGCATCCGGACCTCGACGAAGCCCGCCGTTTTGCCGAAGCGATCCACGATCAGTTCCCCGGAAAGATGCTCGCTTATAACTGTTCACCTTCGTTCAACTGGCAGGAACACCTCGACGAGGAGACCATCGCCAACTTCCAGGATGAACTCGGCAAGATGGGCTACAAATTTCAGTTCATCACGCTGGCGGGCTTTCACTCCCTCAATTACGGCATGTTCGATCTCGCGCACAAGTACCACCGGGAAGGGATGCCGGCGTACGTTCGGCTCCAGGGCTACGAGTTCGAAGCCGTCGAGAAGGGCTATACGGCCACCATGCACCAGCGCGAAGTGGGCACGGGCTACTTCGACCTCGTCCGAAACGTCGTGACGCGCGGACAGTCGAGCACCTCCGCGATGAACGGCTCGACGGAGGAAGAGCAGTTCCATTGAACACCCGTCGGGCGGCCGGCCTTCACACTCCGGAACGAAAAAAGCGGGACGGCCCTTTCGGCGGTCCCGCTTTCTTTTGAAACGCTATCGTGCTTACCAAAGGCGCGCCGGGAAAGTGCGCGGTCCGGACGGCTGTTTTTTAGAAGGCTATGCGCGGTTGCCAGGGACCGGGGGGGGCGGTAAGCAAAGCATCGCGTTGCAGCAGTTGCCCCGCAAAATAGACCCGGCTCACCTGGCGGTAGGCGCCGGGATCCTGCAGGGGGTTGGCTTTCAACACGACGAGGTCGGCCAGGGCTCCTTCGGTGATCCGCCCCAGGTCGGGCTGATCCAGTCGATCCGCCGGATACCGGGTCGCCGACAGGAAGATGTCTCTTGGCTTCATGCCGACCCGTTGCGCGAACAGTTCCAACTCGCGAATGAGGCCGACGCCGTGGAAGGTGGCAGGGTTGCCGGCATCGCTTCCGGCTATGATGCGCACGCCCTGCCGATAGGCCGCTGCCGTGCGCTTCACCCGGTCTTCGAACCGCCGGCGCATTTGCTGAACGAACGCATCCGCCTGACGCGCCGCTTGGATCCGGCTCGCCGGCGACTTCAGGGATTGCAGAATCTCGGGCAGGACCCACCGTTGAGCGAGACTATCCTCGATTGGCGCACCCGTAGCCACGTTTTTCATCCCTTCGGCCACAGCCAGGGTGGGCGTCAGGGTTACGCCACGGCGGACCATGAGCGCAATCGTTGCGTCGGACAGATCAACCGGCACGTGCTCCAAGCCGTCGGCGCCGGCCTCGATGGCGAGTCGGGCGTGCGCGTCGGTCTGCACATGCACGGTGGTTTTCAATCCCATCTCGTGCGCCGTTTTTACGGCCGCGCGAAGCGCCTCTTCCGACAGGCGCGGAAGCTTTTGAAAGGACGCGTCGCCCTCTTCCAGTACCAGTTTGATCAGGTGCACGTGTCGGCGCGCCAATGCTCGCACGGCCGCTTCCGCTTCGGCAGCGGTCGCGACCTGCCGGGTCAACCGCTCCGCCAATCCGGGCACTCGCTCGAAACGGGCAGCGGGATGGCCTCCCGGAGCCGTGAGAGCAGGGCCGGAAAAGAACGGTCGGGGCGCGCGCATCTCTCCACGCAGCACCGCCTCGCGGAGGGAGAGCAGATCGTCCAGGTCATCAGTCAGGCTTACGAAGGACGTAACCCCGACGCCGAGGTAAGCCTGCAAGTCGTGGATCATCCGATCTTTGCCGAACTCCACAATAGAGACGTTTCCCCCCGCCGATCCTCCCAGGTGCACGTGAGAATCGATCAACCCGGGAATCAGGTATCCTCCCTCCAGATCGTGAACGGTCGCCCCGGAAGTGTCCGGCGACTCCCCCTCTTCGAAGATCCGTACGATGCGATCTCCCCGGATCAACATACGCGCGTTTCGGACGAGTTCCCCGTTTTCATCCACGTAGGCGAAGTGGGTCAGCAGCAACGCTCGGTCTTCGTCGGTCTGCAGGGAAGGTGACCTGTCCGGCGACGCAGCGATCTTGAAGCGAGGGAGGAGGAAAAAAGTTGTTCCGTAGACGAGGCTGAGCGTTGCCACGGCTATGACCAGGCGCTCTTTTCGAATCGGTTCGGTGCTTTCCCAGCGGAAGAGCAGCCCGTTCAGCCCAAAGGCCAGCGCACCGGAGAGCGCAAGCACGAAAACCGGTCCGCTCATTTGCGCGAGGGACTCGCCGCGCACCATGATTCCTTGCAGCACTTCCACGACGTACGTTGCCGGTAAAAACCTGGCGATCGTTTGCAACCAGCCCGGCAGCATGAAAAAGGGAAAAGTCGCTCCGCTGAGAAACATCATGGGGAAAAAGAGCAGGTTGGTAATGGCCGGCGCCGTTCCGGAATCACGGGCCACACTACCGACGATCAGTCCCAGCGGGACGAAAGCAAATCCCGATAACAGGATTCCCAGTACCAGATCCAGCCAGGAACCCGAGACCGAAATTCTGAAGAACATTTTTGCGGCGGCCATTTGCAGCGCAATGGAAAGCGCCAGATTGAACAGCGCCGCGACCGCATGCGCCGACACCACCGAGGTCGCAGGGACGGGCGTCGCGCGGAAGCGGCGGTACACTCCGGTTTCGCGGAGCGTCACCATGCTCAGAGATACACCGAAGAAGCTGGCCGAGATCATGGTGATGGTCAGCAATCCGGGGACGAGATAGCTCACCCGTTGCGGATCGGAACCGCCGAAAATAATGGCGAAACCGAAGAGGAAGAGCAGAGGGAAGGCGAGATTCCAGAAAAGCGCGGTTTTTGAGCGGATCGTTTGCAGCAAAAAGGCGCGGGTCAGCGCCGCAAGGCCGGTCAAAGTGGTGGACATTTGCCTGGCTAGGAATTCGTCGGGAGATTGGACGGGAGGGACGCGCCGGCCGCCTTTTCGTCGAGGGGAGCGCCGATCAGCTCCAGATATACGTCCTCCAGCGCCGGACGCTTCATGCGCAGGTCGGTCAGGGTAACCTGCTGTTTTTTCAGAAGGTCTCCGAGAGCAACGATAAAATCTGCCGGATGCTCGGTCTGAAACGTGAAATACTCTTTTTCCCGACCGTTTGGGAGAGCGCCGGCGTGCATCAGCGGAGTCGGATCCAACTTGCCTTCGACCGCGATCCATACGGTTGAAGCTCCCGATGCCCGGCTCGTCAATTCGAACGGAGCGCCGTCGGCGACGATTTGCCCTTCTTTCATCACGATCACCCGGTCGCAAAGCTTTTCCGCTTCTTCGATGTAGTGGGTGGTCAGCAAGATGGTTTTGCCGCGATTGCGCAACTCGGTCACGATGTCGTGCACGCCCCGGCGCGCCACGGGATCGAGCCCCGTCGTGGGCTCGTCGAGGATCAGGAGTTCGGGATCATTGACCAGCGCCATGCCGATGGCGAGTCGCTGTTTCTGACCGCCGGAGAGGTTTCGATTGCGGGCGCGCGCCTTTTTCCTCAGGCCGATCAGATCGAGAAGGCGCTTCGGCGGAATGCTGTTCTCGTAAAAAGCAGCGAACAGGCTCAGCGTTTCGGCCGGCGTCAGTTCCGGCAAGATGGCCGTAGTCTGCAATTGCGCTCCGATACGCTCTTTGAGCCGTCTCGGATTTTCCTGCGGGTCTATGCCGAGAACGCGGACCGTGCCTTCGGTGGGCAGGCGCAAGCCTTCGATGATTTCCACCAACGTTGTTTTACCGGCGCCGTTGGGACCAAGAATCCCGATGATCCCGCTGCTTTCGATCTCCAGATCGACGCCCTTGAGGGCCGTCACGTCATCGTATCTTTTTATCAGTCCCGAAATGGATACCATCGCTTCGTGTCCTTATCCGGAAAAGCAGCTTGCCCATTCGCTCTTCGAAACCGGCACAAACGTTCCCGCCGTGTGGGATCGTGTTGGGTTTCGGTCATCAACATAGATTCGGATCGGATCCCGGTGCTCAGGGATCGGGAGGGTAAGGACCGCCGGATCTGTCCGGCGGTCGTATTGGAGGATGGACGACCGGGTGCGGCGCTCACCCCGAGGTCGTTTCCGTAAAGGGCTCTTCCAGCATCTTCTCGATCACCGGACGCATCTCCTTCGTGGGAAAGATGCCGATGAAGCGCTGCTGGATCTTTCCGTTTTTGTCCAGCACGTACGTCGTCGGCAGGCCGAAGACGCCGCCGAACTCTTCCGCCACGGTTCCGTCGTCGACGACGAGCGGATAGGATACCTCGTACTCCTTCGCGAACGGCGCGACGACCTCGAAGCCTTCCTCGTCGAGCGAGATGCCGACGACGGTGAAGCCCTTGTCGTGAAGCTCGTCGTACATCTTCACGAGTTCCGGCGTCTCGATGACGCACGGACCGCACCACGTCGCCCAGAAATTGATCAGCATCACCTCGCCCCGATGATCGGACAGACGGAAGTCCTTGCCGTCGAGCGTCCTGAGCGTGAAGTCGGGCGCGGCTTTCCCGAGGTAAGCGGGCGAGGCCGTCTCGACCGTCTCGCCTGCGGCGTCGGCTGCGGGTGTCTCGGCGTTCTTCGCGCCGCAGCCGGCAAAGAAGAGGCCGGCTGCCAGGAAGAGGGCGAGGGAGCGGGTGGTTTGCATGGTCGTCATGAGTCTGAAGTCTGAGTCTGCCGCGCCTCGTGGAGCGCCCGCCGAATCCGATCCGTGGTGATGTTTCCGTGCGACGCGTTGAAAACGGGACGCGCCCGGTAGAGAACGATCGCCTGGGGGGACTGATGCCGGATGCCGAACATTTCGGCGATGCGATTCGAAAGCGGCCGCGACTGCTGAACGACGAGTTCGTAGATCGCGGGTTCGTCGTCTTCGGACAGGTGAACCATCTGTCGCCGCGCCATGAAGCTGACGCCGCAGATGGCGCTGTGCTTGAAAAGTACGACCGGCTCGTTTCGTGATTGCGCGAGGGCTTCCTGAAGGGCTTCCTCCGTCGCGAGGCTTTTGAAGGGGGAGGGGGTCTTCCTTTTTTTGAAGACGCTCGTCATCGTTTTTCGTAGGAAGGCGATAGGCATAGGCAGACCGTAATACCGGAATGAGAAATGAAGGTTCGGAAGGGGGGCAAGAAAAGGGGTCAAGAAAATATGGAATTGGACGGGGGGCGACAACAAATGCCGCGACGGTTGGTTTCAGTACCGACGTTTTCGTTTCACCCGTGTGAGCGGGGGCGCAATTACCTGAAAAAGAACGGATCATGGAAGGACAATGGAAGCGACTGTGACCGGGGCCGAGACGGTTCATTGGGATCTGACGGATCTGTACGCCGATCACGACGCGCTCGAACGGGATCTGGCGACGGCTGCCGAGCGTGCCGATGATTTCGAGACGACCTATCGCGGGAAGGTGGCCGCCCTCGATGCGATGGGGTTGGCGCTCGCCCTCGAAGCCTATGAGGAAATCCACGACCGGCTTGGGCGGGCCTTCACCTATGCCTACCTGTGGTGGTCTACCGACACGGGCGACCCGCGGAGGGGCGCTCTGCTCCAGAAGGTGCGGGAGACGTATACCGAGATCTCGCAGAAGCTCATCTTCTTCCGCCTCGAATGGACCGCGCTCGACGACGACCGCGCGTCGGCGTTGCTCGAAGACCCGGCGCTGGCTCGCTACCGGCATTACCTCGAACTCGAACGTCTGCACAAGCCGCACCTCCTCAGCGAGCCGGAGGAGAAGATCATGGCTGAGAAGAGCGTCACCGGGCGAAGCGCGTGGAACCGGTACTTCGATGAGACGCTCGGTGCGATGCGCTTCATGCTCGACGGCGAGTCGATGACCCAGCAGCAGATCCTCGCGAAGCTCTACGAGCCGGACCGAGACCTCCGCCGCCGCGCCGCGCTCGCCTTCACCGAGGGCCTCGAAGCCAACCTCCGCACGCTCACCTTTGTCTTCAACACCATCCTCGCCGACAAGGCGACCGACGACCGGCTGCGCGGCTATCCGCACTGGCTGGCCGGTCGAAACCTCGAAAACGAGGTCGACGACGAGACCGTGGAGGCGCTCATCGGGGCGGTCACCTCGCGCTTCGACCTCGTGGAGCGGTTCTATACGCTCAAGCGCCGCCTGCTCGGTCTGGACGAAATGTACGACTACGACCGGTATGCGCCCGTGGGCGAGGCCGACACCCGTTATGCCTGGGACGATGCGCGGGAACTCGTCACGGAGGCGTACCGCGATTTCCACCCGCGCCTCGGCGAGATCGTGCGCGACTTCTTCGAGCGGCGGTGGATCGACGCCGCGCTCGCTCCGAACAAACGGGGCGGAGCCTTCAGCCACGGCGCCGTGCCGAGTGCGCACCCCTACATCCTGTTGAACTATACCGGAAAGATCCGCGACGTGCAGACCCTGGCGCACGAGCTCGGGCACGGCGTGCATCAGTACCTCTCCCGTCGGCAGGGCGTCCTGCAGGCGGACACGCCGCTCACCACCGCCGAGACCGCCTCGGTCTTCGGCGAGATGCTCGTCTTTCAGCGGCTCATGAACGCCGAGACGGACCCGAAAAACCGGCTCGCCATGCTCGTCGCCAAGATCGACGACACCATCGCGACCGTCTTCCGCCAGGTGGCGATGAACCGCTTCGAGGATCGCATCCACCACGCGCGACGGAGCGCGGGCGAACTGACGGCGGACGATTTCGGCGAAGCATGGATCGAGACTCAGAGCGCCATGTTTCGGGGCAGCGTCACGCTCGGCGATCATTATCAACGATGGTGGAGCTACATCCCGCATTTCCTCCACACGCCGGGCTATGTGTACGCCTATGCCTTCGGGGAACTGCTCGTGCTCGCGCTCTATGCCCGCTATCGGGAAGAAGGGGAGGCGTTCGCCGAAAAATACATCGGCCTGCTCGAAGCCGGCGGCTCGGACTGGCCGCACCGGCTCGTCGAAAAGCTGGGCGTGGAC
>JALSSK010000238.1 GCA_026984335.1 Rhodothermales bacterium | reverse complement strand
GTGCAGCAGCAGCTTTCGGATGGTGTCAAGCCCCGCCGTTTCCGCCTCCAGTTCCTTGCCGATCCCTTCCCGGAACGTCCGGTCGTAGTTTTCCAGGGCTTTCAGAAACAGTCCCTTCTTGTTGCCGAAGGCCTGATAGAGGCTGTGCCGGTTGAAGCTCGCTTCGCAGATAATGTCTTCCAGCGCGGCGCCGTCGTATCCTTTCTTCCAGAACACTTCGGTGGCCTTGTCGAGCACGACCTGCACGTCATAGGTTTTCGGCCTGGGCATGGCGGACGGCAATGTTCTGATTACAGAATCGTCGTTCTGAAACGAAGATAGAGATCTCTTTCGACAAAGGCAACCGCTTTTTCTTTCGGCAGACCGGGAGCGCCGGATTACGGCTCGCGGCGGCGCGCCGCCGCTTCCGCTCCGTTCACACGTGCCGTTCGGCGTGGTAGGAGGAGCGCACGAGCGGCCCGCTCTCGACGTGGCCGAGGCCTTTCGCCTCGCCCGCCTCCTTGTACCACCGGAACTTGTCCGGATGCACGAACTCCTCGACGGGCAGGTGCATCTTCGTGGGCTGGAGGTACTGCCCGATGGTCATCACGTCGAGGCCGATGGCGACGAAGTCGTCCATGAGGGCGAGGACCTCCTCGTCCGTCTCACCGAGGCCGACCATGATGCCGCTCTTCGTTTTGAGCCCGGCTTCCTTGGCCCACCGGAGCACGTCGAGCGAGCGCTGATAGATGGCCTGCGGGCGCACGCGGCGGTAGAGGCGCGGGACGGTCTCCACGTTGTGGTTGAAGACGTCCGGGCGGGCGTCGAAGACCATGCGGCAGGCTTCGCGGTCGCCCCGGAAGTCGGGCGTGAGCACCTCGACGGTCGCGCCGAGTTCGTGGATCAGGCGGATGGTCTCGGCGAAGATGGGGGCGCCGCCGTCCTTGCGCTCGTCGCGGTTGACGGAGGTGATGACGGCGTGCTTGACGCCCATGAGGCGGACGGCGTCGGCCACGCGGCGCGGCTCGTCCCAGTCGAGGCCGGGGTCGGGGCGGCCGGTGAGCACGGCGCAGAAGCCGCACGAGCGGGTGCACACGTTGCCGAGGATCATGAACGTCGCCGTGCCGGCGGTCCAGCATTCGCCCATGTTCGGGCACCGGGCGCTCCGGCACACCGTGTGCAGGTTGTGCGTGTCGATGATCTCGACGAGGTTGCGGTACGTCTCGCCATAGGGCAGCTTGACGCGGAGCCAGTCCGGACGACGGGCGCGCGCACGCGGCTCGGCCTCTACGACCGGCAGTTCGAACATCCCGGCGTCGCCGTCGCCCGAAGGCGCAGGCGATGCTTTCTTAACCTTTCGGAGCGGGATCTCGCCCGGGAGGAGGGGGCGGGGCGGCGTGCGGTCGTCGGCCATGGGCAAGCGATTCGTTTGCGCGAAACGGTCGGGAAAAGGAGGCGGCGGCGGGGCGGGCGGGCCTTCGGCAGCGGCGCGCGTTTCCGTCGCACAAGCAACCCCCGATCCCTCCGAATGATCCCGAGGCGAGCGGGGGCGCGACGTGAACTTTCCGCCGAAATTTCTCTATCTTGTCTTCCCCGATTCGTTAATCTGAACCAAACCCCCGGCGCCGGAAAGATCACGCGTGCCTTCGGGGGCGTTTGCGGAAAGGATCGCGTCACCGTCCGTCTCTTTCTTTTTTTTCGAAAACCTTTGAACCCTCACGTGTCTATGGAAGCGGTTACGGCAAGCGTCACGCCTCGGGAGGTGGAGAAAATCTACCTCGAACATCTGAACGCCCGGGGCATGATGCCGATGGTGCTGGACATGAAGCGAAGCCGGGGCATCGAGCTCTACGACGAACTCACCGGCAAGAAACTGCTCGACTTTTTCGGCTTCTACGCCTCGAGCGCGCTCGGCATGAACCACCCGAAGTTGACCGGGGACGAGGCGTTCCGGGAGCGGCTGATGGAGGCGGCGGTCAACAAGATCACCAACTCCGACGTGCGCACGGTGCTCATGGCGCGGTTCCTCAAGACGTTCTACCGCGTCGCCATGCCGGACTATCTGCCGTATGCCTTTTTCGTCGAGGGCGGCGCGCTGGCCGTCGAGAATGCGCTGAAGACGGCCTTCGACTGGAAGGTGCGGAAGAACTTCGAGAAAGGCTACCGCCGCGAAGTGGGGCAACAGGTGCTGCACTTCGATCAGGCGTTCCACGGGCGCAGCGGCTACACGCTCTCGCTGACGAACACCGCCGACCCGCGCAAGACGATGTACTTCCCGCAGTTCGACTGGCCGCGCGTGTCAAGCCCGAAGATGACCTTCCCGGTGGAGAAGCACCTCGAAGAGATCGAGCGGCGGGAGGCGCTCGCGCTCCGG
>JALSSK010000237.1 GCA_026984335.1 Rhodothermales bacterium | reverse complement strand
CGGCCTGGTGGGGAGCGCGCACTGCGTGGGGATGTGCGGGGGCTTCGCGCTGGCGCTGGCGCACGACGAGCGGGAGCGGCGGCGGCTGCACGCGCGTCAGACGCTCTATCACCTCGGCAAGACGACGACGTACGCACTCCTGGGCGCTTTCGCGGGGGGAGGCGGCGCCGCGCTCGCGTCTGCGATCTCGGGGGCGCAAAGCGCGCTGAGCATCGTGCTCGGCGTCTTTCTCATCGGCGTCGGACTCGGGGTGCTCGGGGTGTTCCGGCGGTTCGAGGGGTTCCGGCGGGTCGGGCCGTGGCGGGCGTTCACGACGCGCATGGCGGGTTTTCTACGAAAACGAACCCTGAAGAGCGCCTATGGCCTCGGCCTCGTGAACGGGCTGCTTCCGTGCGGGCTGGTGTATGCCGCACTCGCCGCCGCCGCTGCAACGGGGAGCCTCCTCGAGGGTGCATTGACGATGGCCGTCTTCGGGCTGGCGACGGTCCCCGCGCTCTATGGGCTTGCGCTCACCGGCTTTCTCATGCGTCCGGTCTGGCGGGCCCGGCTGAACCTGGTCGGCGGCGTCCTCGTCGTCGTGCTCGGTCTCGTCACGCTCGCGCGCGGCACGCCGCTCCTCCATGCGGGGATGGGGCATGGGGACGAGGGCCATCAGGGGCACGAACAGGTCGTGCCCGCCGCGCCCGACGCCGCGCCCGCGGCTGCGCCCCTTCCCCCTTCGCAGGAACGTCCGCGCCCGTGAACGCCGTCACGGGAGGGCGACGGCGATGCCGTAGGCGACGATGAGGATGGTCACGATCATGACGAGGAAGGCGGTCACGATCTCGCTCTTCGGCGTGACGTCGTACAGGTATGGCGGCGGGGCGGTGTCGCGCTCGCTCGCTGCGGCAGGCAGGGCCGCCGGACGCGCGGGGGAAGGCGACGAGACGGCGGCCCGCGCCCGCGCGGGGGAAGGCGACGAGGCGGCGGCCACGCGCGCGGGAACGGCGTCGGTGGCGGTCGCGGCGAAGAAACGGACAGGGGGGCTCCAGGGATTGCCCTTGCCCGTCACGCGCACACGCCAGTAGAACGTCGTGCCGTCCTGGGGCAGCATGCTGTAGATCGTCAGCGCCGTGCTGTTCTCCACGACCGTGTCGATGTACACGTCCTCGAAGTCGGCGTCGCGGGCGATCTGGAACTGATAGGAGGCTGCCCCGGGAACGGCTTCCCACGTGAAGATGGCGGCCAGCCCTTCCACGGCTTCACCGTCGAGGGGAAGGGTCGGCTGGGGAGCCGGATAGGTTTTCCGGGAAGCGTGCGTCGTAGTCGTTTTCGACATGGTCTTCGGTCGTTGGTTGGGAGGGAAGGGGACGTGGTTCATGGAGGGGTGGGGCGTCCGTTCGTGGGCCTGGTCTCGCGTGGCGGCGGCGCGTCGCGATCGTCGTCGATCAGCATGCGAAGCGCGGGCGTCTCCACGTCGTCGAACTGCCCGTTTCGGGCGGCCCAGAGGAACCCGGCGACGCCGACGGCAGCGAGCAGGAGGGCGACCGGAACGAGGAGGTAAAGGACGTTCATGACAGGTCAGGCGGCGTGTTTGCGGAGGCTTTCGGTAGCGGCGGTTTCGTTGGTTCCGTCGTCGGGTCGGGGGGCGAAGGACCGTTGCGCCATCGACGAGACGACGACGACGAGCGAGCTGATCGGCATGGCGACGGCGGCCACGAGCGGGCTCACGAGGCCGGCCATCGCCGCGGCGGCCCCGGCGAGGTTGTAGGCGAGCGAGAGGCCCAGGTTGCGCCGGATGACGCGCATCACCCGATGAGCGCCCGCGAAGAGGTCGGCGAGCGGGCGCAGGCCGCTCCGGGTCATGAACACGTCGGCGGCCACGAGGCTGGCGGTGCTTCCGCCGTGCACGGCGATGCCGACGTCCGCCGCCTGAAGCGCCGCCGCGTCGTTGACGCCGTCGCCCACCATCGCCACGGTGCGCCCGCCGCCGCTCCGGAGCCGTTCGATGAAGGCCCGTTTCTCCTCCGGTCCGACGCCGCCGAGCGCGTGCCCGGGCGCGATGCCGAGCGCGTGCGCCACGGCGCGCACCACCGCCGGATGGTCGCCCGAGAGCAGGTACACCGTCTTCCCCGAAGCCTTGAGCCCGTCGAGGATGACTTTTGAATCATCGCGAATCCGGTCGCCAAAGGCAAGTGTGGCCGCCATGCGCCCGTCCACGGCCACGGCGACGGGCGTGAGACCGCGCGCGGCGTATGCGGCAAGCGACTGGATGCAGGCGGTGGGGCACGGTGAGGCCAGCGCCGCGATCCAGTCGGGCCGCCCGACGGCGACCTCGTGCCCGTCCACCGTCCCGCGAAGCCCTTTTCCGGCGAGGGCTTCGAGGCCGGTCGTCGTCATGGCTTCGAGGTCGAAGCCGGGCCGGATGCGCGCCCGGACGAGCGCCGCCGCGAGCGGGTGGTTGCTGTGCCGTTCGAGCGCCGAGGCGAGGTCGAGCGCGGCCTCCTCGCCCGCGAAGTCGACGAGCGAGAGCGCGCCTTCGGTGACGGTGCCCGTCTTGTCGAGCACCACGCAATCCACGGACGTGAGCTGCTCGGTGGCCTCGTCGCTTTTGATGAAGAGGCCGGCGCGCGCGGCCTTTCCGGCGGCGACGGCCATCGCGAGGGGAGTGGCCATGCCGAGGGCGCACGGGCACGTGATGACGAGGAGCGCCGCGACGTGGAGGGGGGCCGTGGCGGGGTCGAGGTAGAGCCAGAGCGCCGCCGTCAGAAGCGCGAGCGTGAGTACGCCGAGAACGAAATACCCGCCCACGCGGTCGGCCATGAGCACGACGGGCGCCCGCCGGGTGGCGGCGTCGCGGACCCAGGCGAGGAGCTTGCCCACGCGCGTATCCTCGCCGGCGGCGCGCACGCGCACGCGCAGCGGCGCGGTCAGGTTCGTCGCCCCCGCCGTCACCACGGCGCCGGGCGCGACGGCCTCCGGGCGGCTCTCGCCGGTGAGCACCGCATTGTTGACGCTCGAAGCGCCCGCCTCCACGACGCCGTCCACGGGGATGACCTCGCCCGGCGGCACCTCCACGCGGTCGTCCGGGCGGATCGCGGCGGCGTGCACCACGGCCACCGTGCCGTCGGCCGCCACGCGCCGCACCATCGTCGGGATCAGGGCGAGGAGCCGTTCGGTGGCGTCTCCGGCCAGACGACGGCTCCGGAGTTGAAGCCATCGCGCCGTCAGGAGCGCGGCGATGAGGACCGTGACCGAGTCGAACCATACGTCGCCCCGGCCCGTGACGGCGGCCCACGCGCTGTGTCCGAAGCCGACGAGGATGCCGAGCGCGATGGGCGTGTCCATATGCAGATGGCGGAGCGAGCGGATGCGCGCGGCGCGGCGCACCGAGGCCCAGGCGCGGCGGAAGAACTCGCTGCCGCCGTAGACGACGGCGGGGAGCGCGAGGAGGAGGCTCAGCCGACGCGCCGCCTGCGCCAGCTCCGGCTCGCGGGTGAGGTCGAGGCCCGCGTAAAACGCCAGCGCCAGCAGCATGACGTTGCCCGCCAGCGCCCAGCTCACCCCCATCTTGACGAGCAGCCGCCGTTCGGCCTCCGTCCGTTCGAGCCCCTGTTCCGCCCGCGCCGGATGCGCCCGGTAGCCCACGCGCGCCAGCCATTCCGCCACCTCCGAGAGCCGCACCCGTTCCGGGTCCCATCGCACCGAGAGACGGGCGCGGGGCAGGTCGAGCCGGGCTTCGAGCACGCCGTCGCGTTCGAAGGGGAGCCGCTCGACGAGCCACACACAAGCGGCGCAATGCACGCCGTCGAGGAAGAGGTCCGTCGTGCGCGTGCCGTCGGCGGCGAGGCGGGTATGCTCGGCAAGGAAGGGGGCGGTGTCGAGTTCGGAGAGGAGCAGCGGATCCACGTCGGTGGCGGCGGGACAGGCGGGCGCCGAGGCCGGAGAAACGTCGCGGAGGCGGTAATACGTCTCGCCGAAGCCCGCCTTCTGAAGCGTTTCGTAGACGAGGGCGCAGCCCGTACAGCAGAAATACGGGTCGTCGCCGACGGGATGCGGCCCCACGGGCAGCCCGCAATGCGCGCACGGGGCGTCGGACGGCGGAGCGGGAGCGTTATGGGGAGCGGCGGACATTCGAGGCATGAACGATCATCAGATGCGAAGACGCCCGCGCATCGCATCCTTCGGGACCCGGCTCAGGGGAGGTCTTTGCGAAACGTCTTCGTGTACCGGAGGGTGTCGCGCGTGGCCGTGATCTCGAAATCCCAGAGCCCGGACCGGGTGAGCGGAAGCGGCAGGCGGTAGACGCCGGGCGCGTCGTCGGCTTCGGCGAGCGGAGCCACGGCCACCGGCGCGGTCCACTGCGGGCGGAAGGCGCGCACCGTGCCGGAGAGGCCCGTCACCGGCCGTCCGTCCGGGTCGCGGAAGGCGATTTCGAGCACGGGCTCGTCGTCGCCTTCGCCCGGCGCGACGACGAGGTCCACGCGCCAGCCGAGTGCGGCGGTGGCGGCGACTTCGGCGGCGTGCGCGTCCCAGTCGAGGGCTTTCCGGTAATAATCTTCGACCACCTGCGCCCCGCCGTCCGAGTTCGCCAGCACCAGCGTGCCCACCGCCACACTCACGCCCATCACGAGCAGCGTGACGACGAACAGCGGCCAGGCGATGTGCGGGGGAAGAAGCTCTTTCATGGAAAAGGGAGTCTGACTGATGCAAAGGAGGCGGGACGCCCGATCACTCCGAAGGACCCAGGAGGCGGAACGTCGCGTCGGTCGAGAAGCCGTCGTCGAAGTTGAGGCGGAAGACGCCGTCCACGCTCCCGGCGGTGAAGTCCTCCGGCGGCACGATGACCCAGGTCTCGACGCGTTTCATCTCGCCCGGCTCCAGCGTCACGGGCGTCACGCCCACCACGCGAAGCTCCACCCCGGCGGGCGCGACGGCCTCGATGGAGAAGGCCGAGGGATGGTTCGTCTGGTTGCGCACGCGGAAGCGCAGCCGGTTGGCGATGCGCTCATCGGGCAGAATCGTATACGGCGCGCCGACGCTGCGCCCCACGTTGATGTCATACGCTCCCCGCGAGGTGAGCGCCATGACGAAGAGCGCGCCCAGGACGAGCAGCAGCGCCGAATAAAGCACCGTCCGGGGCCGGAGGATGCGCGTGGGCTTCCCGGCGAGCGCGTTCTCCGAGGTATACCGGATCAGCCCGCGCGGTTTTTCGATGCGGTCCATGATCGCGTCGCAGGCGTCGATGCACTGCGTGCACGCGATGCACTCCATCTGCAGGCCGTCGCGGATGTCGATGCCGGTGGGACACGTTCGCACGCACGCCCCGCAGTCGATGCAGTCGCCGAGGGCGGGGATGAGCCCCTGCCTCTCCATTTCGATCTTCTTCTTCGAGCGTTTGGCGCGCGGCTCACCCCGGTTCGGGTCGTACGAGACGATGAGGGAGTCGGGGTCGAGCAGGACGGACTGCATGCGGGCATACGGGCACGTGATGGTGCACATCTGCTCGCGGAAGTACGTGAAGTCGAACATCACGAGCGCCGTCGTGAAGGCCATCATGACGAAGAAGCCCCAGTGCGTCGTCGGCGGGTCGGTCATCCAGGCCAGGAGGTGGTCCCATCCTACGAAGTAGGCCACGAAGGTGTGGGCGAGGACGAGCGAGATGACGAGATAAATGCTTATTTTGAGTGTTTTTCGCCAGATCTTGTCCCACGTCCAGGGCCCTTCGTCGCGGCGTTTGCGGACGTGCTCGCGCCCCTCGATGAGCCGCTCGACGGGGCGGTAAACGAACTCGAGATAGACCGTCTGCGGGCATGCCCAGCCGCACCACACCCGCCCGAGCAACGCCGTTCCGAACACGACGGTGAGGATCACGAGGATCAGGGCGAACATGAGGAGGAGCGTGTCCGTCGGGTAGAAGATGATGCCGAAGAGCGCGAATTCGCGGTGGATGAAGTCGAGCAGGACGGCCGGTTGACCGTTGACGGGGATGACGGGCAAGAGGAGGTAGACCAGGATGAGCGCCCAGGCGACGATGCGCCGCCGCCGGGTGAATTTGCCGTGGCTCGGCGTGGGGTAGAGCCAGCGGCGTTTGCCCTCGCGCGTCATCGTCGAGAGCACTTCCTCGGGAGAATCGAGGACACCGACGTTCTGTTGCGGCACGAAGGAGCCGGGCCGGGGAGGATGGTTGGCCATGAGTTTATCACACGGGAAGGTTGCACACGTCAAAAGGAAGAACGCCGCGCCGTCCGCGACGTCGCTCCTTTCGTCCTCAACACGTCAGGGCGTACGGATCTCGGGCGGTGGAAGGAGAGACGCTCCGGGGCCTCGATCGATACGTTGGCGGTCGTAAAACACCCTGTTTGAAATCAGTATAATCCCTTGCTATTCGTATAGTTCTCCCTGCGGCTCCTTGGCGTCGGGCGGGTTCGTTCCTTCGAGCGAACGGATGAAGGCCACGAGCTGGGCGCGCTCCTCGACGGAGAAGACCGACTCCCACGGCGGCATCCCCTTTTCAAGCACGCCTTTGGTGATGACGTTGAAAAGATCGACGTTGGTGTTTCCGTGGATCCAGTACTTGTCCGTCAGGTTCGGTCCGATGAGGCCCTGTCCTTCGGCGCCGTGGCAGGAGGCGCAGTTGGCGGCAAAAAGCTGCGCGCCGGCCGCCGCCATGGCCGGATCCTCGACGTATTTTTGGAGCGAGGCCTCGTCGATCTGGAGCGAGGGATGCGCCTCGGCATAGGCCGCGCGCATCTCGGCCAACTCCTGCTCGCTCTGGGCGAGGTCCTCCTGATACGTGTCGATGTAGCCGAAGACGTGCACGCCAAGGATGTAGAAGGGCGCGAAGAGGACCGTGGCCCAGAAGATCCAGACCCACCAGCCCGGCATCGGATTGTCGTACTCCTGAATGCCGTCGTAGCTGTGACCTTGCATCGGGGCGTCCGGCGACCCCTCCGGCGACGGCGTCGGTTTTGCTTCGTTCGGGTTCATATTCGGCGGGCTATACGTGGTTAGGGGGAAGGACGATTTCCCGGGGATCGTTCAACGGCATGTGCTTCGCGTCGTCGCGTTCGTGCTTTTTCATCGTCATCGCCCGGATGAGGATGAGCGCGAACGCAAACATGAAGGCAATCAGCCCGATCTCGGCGAGGATGCCGGTTTCCATGCTTTGCGCCAGTTCTTTCATCATGGCGGAGGTCCCTCAGGTTTGGGGCGGGAGGATCAGTGGAGCGCCTGCGCCTGTGTGGAGGCTTTGAGGTCCATGCCGAGGCGTTGGAGGAAAGCCACGAGGGCGACGATCTCTTTGTTTTCGAGGCCGCTCGGTCCCTTGTTGGCTTCGACGTCCGCGGCGATGGCGCGCGCCTGCGCCTGCGCGTCGGCCACGGCCCGCGCGATCTCCTCATCGGAGTACGGCACACCCACGGCGCGGAGACGGCGCAGCTTCGTCGGCAGGATGTCGAAGTCGAGCTCCTTTTCGAGCAGCCACGCGTAGGGCGGCATGATCGAGCGGGGGCTCGTCGAGCGCGGATCCTGCATGTGGCGGACGTGCCACAGGTTCGGGTATTTGCCGCCGACGCGCGAGAGGTCGGGGCCGGTGCGCTTCGAGCCCCACAGGAACGGGTGTTCGTACACCGTCTCCCCCGGCTTTCCGTATTCGCCGTAGCGTTCGAGTTCATGGCGGAAAGGGCGCACCATCTGGGAATGGCAGTTGTTGCAACCCTCGCGGATGTAGAGGTCGCGGCCCGCCACTTCGAGCGGTGTGAACGGCTTGACCGTGGCGATGCGCGGCACGTTGCTCTTGACCAGCACCAGCGGCACAAACTCAACGACGCCGCCGACCAGGATCGAGATCGTGACGAGGATCGTGAAGACCAGGGGCCAGCCCTCCAGTTTGCGGTGCAAGCCGTCGGTTTTGATGAATCGTTTCATCTGCGTGTTTGCTTCGGGTCCATGAATAGCGGCAGGGAGGAACGTGCGGGCTCAGGCCGTGGCGACCTTCGGCACGGCAAAGGACGGGTCGGGCAGTTCCTTCGGAGCGCTCTTGATGGTCTGGTACATGTTGATGCCCATGAGGATGACGCCCGTCAGGTAGAGCGTGCCGCCGATCAGGCGCACCCAGTACATCGGCACGATCTGCACGACCGTCTCCATGAAGTCGGGGTAGAGGAGGCGACCCGCTTCGTCGAAGGCGCGCCACATGAGCCCTTGCGTCACGCCCGAGCTGTACATGGCCATGACGTAGAGGAGCATGCCGATGGTGCCGATCCAGAAGTGGGTGGTCGCCAGGCGTTGGCTCCACAGCTTCGTGCGCCAGAGCCTCGGCAACAGCCAGTAGATCATGCCGAAGGTCATGAAGCCGTTCCACCCGAGCGCCCCGGCGTGGACGTGGCCGATCGTCCAGTCCGTATAGTGGCTCAGCGCGTTGACGCTCTTGACCGAGAGCATCGGCCCCTCGAACGTGGACATGCCGTAGAACGTGATGCCGATGACGAACATCTTGAGCACCACGCTGTCGCGCAGCTTGTGCCAGGCCCCGCGCAAGGTGAAGAGGCCGTTGATCATGCCGCCCCACGAGGGCATCCAGAGCATCACCGAAAACGTCATGCCGAGCGTCGTCGCCCACTCGGGCAGGGCCGTGTAGTTCAGGTGGTGCGGGCCGGCCCAGATGTAGATGAAGACGAGGCTCCAGAAGTGGACGATGGAGAGCCGATACGAGAAAACCGGGCGCTCCGCCGCCTTCGGCAGAAAATAGTACATCAGCCCGAGGAACGGCGTCGTGAGGAAGAAGGCCACGGCGTTGTGGCCGTACCACCACTGCACCATCGCATCCTGCACGCCGGCGTAGATGGGATAGCTCTTGAACAGGCTCACCGGGATCGCCAGGCTGTTGCCGATGTGAAGCACCGCCACGGTGATGATGGTGGCAATGTAAAACCAGATCGCCACGTACATGTGCTTCTCCCGGCGCTGCTTCAGCGTCATGAAGAAGTTGACCGCGAAGATCACCCACACGACGGCGATGGCGACGTCGACCGGCCACTCGAGCTCGGCGTATTCCTTGCTCGTGGTGAAGCCCATCGGGAGGGTGATCGCCGCCGCCACGATGATCGCCTGCCAGCCCCAGAAGTGGATGCGGCTCATCGCATCGCTGAACATGCGGGTCTTGCACAGCCGCTGGGTCGAATAGTAGATGGCGGCGAAAATCGAGTTCCCCGCAAAGGCGAAGATGACGGCGTTCGTGTGCAGCGGGCGCAGCCGCCCGAAGGTGAGGTATTCCCCCAGGTTGGCGGGCCAGAACGGCAACTGAAGCGCGATGAGGACGCCGACGAGCATGCCGACGAAACCCCAGATGGCCGTCGCCAGAACGAACATGCGCACGATTTTCTCGTCGTAGGTAAAGACGTCGACCGCGGAAGGAGCCGGACGGGTAGCGGCAGAGGGAGTCGCTTTCGTTTCCATGTGTGTGTGGCAGAATTACGAGGGAGCGTTGGCAGGCATGGGATGCCGTTCCGGAGAATCCGCCCAAGAAACCGTCCCTCCCGTTGCGAGCGGGACGGGGCATCCCCTACGACCCTGCGGGGAATGGACGAAAATATTTGTGGGGGAAGACCCCGCATGAAGGCGGAGAGTTAATCTTGCCGCAGCGCGGTCGAAACTCCCCTGATACGAGGGGCGCTCCATGCCGGGAAGCATGCAATGAATACTCATGGAGCGCTCAACAAGCAACTTTCGACCCGGCTCTCACCAGAAATTCACCGGTGCTAAACCCAGGAGAAAATACGATGCAAACCTTTCGAATGCTTCTCGTGATGGGACTGGCCATGCTCACGATGACGCCCTCTGCTTCGGCGCAGCGGCTCGTCTCTGTCGGCCCTCAGGTCGGGAGCATGGGCGTCGGGGCGGCGGCCATGCTAAAACTGGGCGGCTTCCTGAGCGTCTCCGGCGAGTTCGGCGTGCTGCCCATCGGCGCGATCGACCTCGAGGAGAGCGGCATTCGGTATACCGCCGACCCTGATATCCGCGGCGGCGTCCTGTCGGTCAACCTGCACCCGCTGGGGAACCGCTTCATGCTCGGCGTCGGGGTGATGCTGGGGGGCTATGCGTTGCACGCGGAGTCCGAATCGATCTCCGGCACGGTCGAGGTGGGCGACGAGGTCTATACCGTCGATGACGTCGGCACGCTCATGGGCGATTTCACGCTCGAAGGGCCCGGACCCGTGTTCTCGCTCGGCTGGCGGGGCAACGGCTTCAACTTCGGCCTCGGTGTGGCGCTCATCGGGGCGACGGAGGTGGCGCTCGATGCCACCGGACGGCTCAGCGACGACCCGCAGTTTCGCGCCGATCTCGAACGCGAGCGGGCGCAGCTCGAAGACGACCTCGACTTCCCCGTCGTGCCTTTTTTCCGGCTCGGATGGCAGTTGGGGATTTGACGCCTGCGGGTCGTTTGGGGGCGCTTTCGGATGTGAGATTTTCCCCCACAGCCCTTATCGGGGATGCCTCGCTAACGCCGGGAACGATGATTTTGTATCGTAGCCGTCAGAGGGAAAGGAGAGGTCTATCCCATCCGTGTCAACCCGACGGCTTCGTGCGATGACTGCAATCAACGGCGTCAAGCGTATACTCATCGTGGATGACCACCCGCTCATGCGGAAAGGGCTGGCGTTGACGTTGGAAGCGGAGCCGGACCTGGTCGTGTGCGGGCAGGTCGAGAGCGCCGAAGAAGCGCTGGGCGCGTTCGAGGAAGTTGCTCCGGACATGGCGATCGTAGACATCTCGCTGCCCGGCATGAGCGGCCTCGAACTGATCAAACACCTCCACATGCTCAATCCGGAGCTGGGCATCCTGGTGGTCTCACGGCACGAGGAGACGCTCTATGCCGAGCGCGCCATCCGCGCCGGGGCGCGCGGCTACGTGATGAAGCTCGAAGCGGGCAAGGTGATCGTCCAGGCCGTCCGGCGCGTGCTCGACGGCGGCATCTACGTGAGCGACGAGATCAACGAGCGGCTGCTGATGGGCATCGCGAGCCGGCAAGGGCAGATGGCGCAGTCGCCCCTCGAAGTGCTCAGCGACCGTGAGCTCGAAGTCTTCGAGCTGACGGGGCGCGGCCTCGGCACGCGCGAGATCGCCGAACGGCTCCACCTCTCGATCAAGACCGTCGAGTCGTATCGGGCGCGCATCAAGAACAAGCTCAACCTGGGCAACGCCGCCGAGCTGATGCAGCACGCGGTGCAATGGGTCGAGAGCGAGGACAGCGGACGCCTCTCGAAGATGACGCCCCCTTGATTCGCGCGGCTCAGGGGGTATGGGCCGGCGCACATCCCCGCCTTCGTAAAAGAGGCCGCTTTCCGCGACGAAGAGGCCGCCTTCCGCGAGCCCTTCCGCCCTAGAGCATGTATCCTTCCGCGAGCGTCGTATAGGCCTCGGTCTGCGCGCGGGCCCAGCTTTCGTCGTATCCGAGCGTCTCCGCCATGAGTGCGGCCGCCGTCGGGGCCGCTTCGACGCTGGCGCGGGCGTCGAGCAGGAGGGCGCGGGTGCGCCGGGCGAGCACGTCCTCGACGGTGCGCGCCATCTCGCGCCGCACGGCCCAGACCACCTCGCCCTTCCGGTAAGGCAGGCGCGGGTGCAGCGGCTCGTCCCACCCGGCCCGCTCCTTGAGCGTCATCCGCACGCCGGGCGCGTCGGAGCCGTACGGAGCCAGCGCGCCGAACGAGGCGGCATTGACGTGCCAGCCGTGGAGGTGCAGCGTCTTCGTCACGCACGGACGCTCGTCGAGGTGGGCGACGACGGCGGCCTGGTCGATGGCGTCTTCGGCCATCTTCCGGTACGTCGTCCACTTGCCGCCGGTGATGGTGACGAGGCCGGAGCGCGCGATGTGGAGCGTGTGGTCACGGGAGAGCTCCGCCGTGTCTTCGGTGTCGCCGGCGCTCACGAGCGGACGCAGCCCGGCAAAGACGCTCAGCACGTCGGCGGGCGTCGGGTCTTTGGTGAGATAGCGTACGGCGTGGGTGAGGAGGAAGTCGATCTCCTCGGGGAACGGGCGGGGTTCGAGCGTGGGCTCGGAGACGGGCGTGTCGGTGGTGCCGATGACGACGCGGTCGTGCCACGGGATGGCGAAGAGCACGCGCCCGTCGTCGGTATGCGGCACCATGATGGCATGCTCGCTCGGGAGGAAGGATCGGTCGAGGACGATGTGGATGCCCTGGCTCGGCTGAATCATGGGGTGGATGGCGGCGTCATCCATCCGCCGGACCTGGTCGGTGAAGACGCCCGTCGCATTGATGACGACGCGGGCGCCAAGCGTGAACGCGCGGCCCGTCTCCACGTCCTCTGCCGTGACGCCGCACACCATCTCCTGCGCTTTGACCAGCCCCGTCACCCGCACGTAGTTGACGACCGTCGCGCCGAGGTCCACCGCCGTCTCGGCCATGTTCACGGCCAGGCGCGCGTCGTCGAACTGCCCGTCGTAATAGACCACGCCGCCGCGCAGTCCCTCCGGCTCGATGGTCGGCAGGCGTTCGAGCGTCTCCTCACGCGTCAGGTTGCGCGACTTGCCGAAGCCCTCCCGGCCCGCGAGCAGGTCGTAGAGCCGCAGCCCGATGCCGTAAAAAGGCCCTTCCCACCAGTCGTAGTTCGGCACGACGAACGGCAGGTGGTGGACGAGGTGCGGCGCGTTCTTGAGCAGGCGGCCCCGCTCCCGCAGCGCTTCGAGCACGAGCGACACGTTGCCCTGCTGCAGATAGCGCACCCCGCCGTGAACGAGCTTCGTGCTCCGGCTCGAAGTGCCCTTGGCGAAGTCGTTCTGTTCGAGGAGCAGGGCGCGATAGCCCCGCGCGGCAGCGTCGATGGCGCAGCCGAGGCCGGTGGCCCCGCCGCCGATGATAATCATGTCCCACGTTTCGTCTCCGGCTTCGATGCGCCGGATCATTTCGTCACGCTTCATGGCAGAACGGCGTTTGGGAGGAAAGCAGGGCGGACGGGTGCATGCCTGTCGCTTCCAAAATACGAATCGTTTGCCAAACCGGAAGGATCGTCGGGGCCGGGTGGGGGAGGAGGGCCGAAGGTCAGATGGCGTCGAAGGCGGGATGATATGCCACGGGGCCGGCGACGCCGCGCAGATAGCCGGGTTGGAGTTCGAGCGCCATGAAGACCTCGTCGGGCACGTCGTACGCACAGCCGAGGCCGAAACGCGACGCCGGTTGAAAGCCGAAACGGGGGTAGTATTCCGGATGTCCGAGTACGACCACTGCCCCGAAGCCCATCCGGCGGCAGCGCTCCAGGCCTTCGCGCACGAGGGCGGAGCCGATGCCCCGTCGCCGGCGTCCGGGGGCCACGGCCATCGGCGCGAGGTCCATGATTTTGCGGTCGGGGCGCTCCGGCAGGGTGACCGGCGAAAACAGGATGTGTCCGACGAGGGCCGCGT